>BADC01000833.1 GCA_000333435.1 Corynebacterium-like bacterium B27
CTCGAGTGCCGCATCAGGCGCCGTCTTGGGCAAGCCTGCCGCCTGGGCGTAGACGGCCAGATGGTTGCGCGCCGACCGGCCGGGGTGGAAGCTCGCCGCTTCGAGCGAAGCGCCGACGGTGGCGAGCGGGGACGCCAGACGGTGGTACGGGGTGCCCCCGAAGGTGGCGCTGCCCGAGGAGGGCTGCACCAGGCCGAGGAGCATGCGCAGCGTGGTGGTCTTGCCGGCCCCGTTCGGGCCGAGGAAGCCCGTCACCTGGCCCGGTTCGACGGTGAAGGTGAGGTCGGAGACGGCGTCGACGGTGCCGAAGGATTTGGTGAGTCGGGCGAATTCGATGGGTACGCCGGTGGGCATCGATGTTGTCCTGTCGGTGTCCGGTGAGAGAGAAGTGCGGTCGTCGCTGCCCGTCCAGCCTAGGGTGGCGGTCGACGGTTGTCACAGATTTCAGGGAATGCTGAGAGAATCCGTCTGACCGAAAGGACGGGTCTGGATGGCAGAAGGCGCCACCGGCGGACCGGCCGAATCCTCCGAGATCTTGCCGAGTGACGCCGAGTTCAACGCGCGCGACACCTCGCAGTTGTCGACCGACGAACTGGAGGAGGCCGGCCTCGTCGAGCACATCCGGCGACGCACCTTCCGCGGCTCGGTCGGGCTCGTCGCCGACAGCGCGTTCTTCTTCTTCGGGACCGTCTCGGCCGCCTGGCTCGCCTTCCTGGTGGCCACGGAGTCGTTCGCCAAGGGCTGGCAGCAGCTCTGGTTCCTGGTGGTGTTCTGGCTGGTCGTCGCGTATCTGCTGTTGCCGCGCGTGCACAGCATCCTCACTCTCTTCTACGTTCCGGACTATTTCATCGGGCGGGCGAAGACCCGCGAGGGCTTGCTCGGCGACCCGATCAACATCGCGCTGCGAGGCACCGAGGAGCAGATCCACGAGGCGATGACCCGGGCCGGCTGGCACCAGGCCGACGACATGGGGCTCACCTCGGCCCTCCGCACCGTGCGCGGCACGCTGCTGCGGCGAAGCTACCCCGGTGCGCCCGTCTCCCGCCTGTACTTTTTCGGCACGTGCAGGACTTCACCTACAGCAGGAAGTCGCAGGCACCCGGCGAAGCGGCACCACTGCGCTTCTGCGCTGCCC
>BADC01000832.1 GCA_000333435.1 Corynebacterium-like bacterium B27
CAGTCGCCGCACCGGCGGAACCGCGGACGCGACGAGCTGTGTCAGGTCGGCCTCGAGCTGCTCGACCGGCGCCCAGCCGGAGTCGTCGAAGCCGGGCGAATCCCACCCCGGCTGCTCCCGCCGGGCATCGATCTCCTGCCCGCCGTACAGATCGTCGGCGAGCGTCGCCCCGGTCGAGGTGCGCCACCGCGAGTCGGTGGCGACGATCTGCTCGTGCCCGTCGGCGAAGCGGATGCGCAGCTCGGCGAGCGCGGCGAGGCGGCTGCCGTAGAACGCCCGGCCGCCGCCCCAGCCGAGGTGTCCGCGATACCAGCCGTTGCCCACCCGGATGCCGATGGCCACCGCGTCGCCCCGCACCAGCGCCGTCACGTCGTGCTCGGTGAAGCGGGTGCGCCATTGGTAGCTCGTCCAGCCGGGGGTCAGCAATTCGTCCGACACCGGCCGGCCGTTGATGCTCGCCTCGCAGACCCCGTGCGCCGAGAGCCGCAACCGCGCGGAGGCGACGCCCCCGTGATCGGTGGGCAGCGCCACCTCGCGCCGGAAGAGCGGGGCCGCCCCACTGTCGGCCGGCGGGGAGATGAACTGCGCCGTCCAGCTCATGCGGGTGACCCCGCGCGGAGCGCCGCCGCCAGAACGGCCAGGCTGCGATCGATCTCCGGCAGAACCGGCACGGGCGGGATGTTGAGGTGCCCGTGCGGGAGCCCCTCGGCGACGTCGACGACGACCGGGACGCCGACCGAGCGCAGCTGCTCGGCGAACAACTCGCCCGACCCGCGCAGCTCGTCCACCGCGCTCAGCGCGAGGAGGGTCGGCGGCAAGCCCTCGACCGAGCCCTGCCCGGGCATGGCGGCGGCGGGGATGTCGTGGATGCGCCCGAGGTAGCCCTGAACGACCGCCAGGTACTGGCCAGGGGTGAAGCGGAGCACGGCGGGCAGCTCGTCGACCTCGAGCCCCTCGACGGCCGGCGTCGGGAAATGCAGGCAGGGGTAGCCGAGCAGGAGGCCCGATGGCCCCGGCTGCCCGGCATCGAGTAGGCGACGGGCGGCGGCGACGGCGAGATTGCCGCCGGCCGAGCATCCGCCGAGCTGGAACCGGGCCGGATCGGCGCCGAGGTCGGCTGCGGCACCGACGAGCCAGTTCCAGGCCGCCTGGACGTCGTCGAGTCCGGTGGGAAAGAGGGTTCCGGGCCCGGCCAGCCGGTAGTCGACGGTGACGACCAGGGCGCCCGCACGATGAGCGAGCTCCCGGGCGACGACGTCGGCCTCCGGCATGTCGACCGAGCCGCCCGAGAAACCGCCACCGTGCACCCAGAGGAGCGCGGGCATCCGTTCGGCCGCGTCGTATGGACGGTACAGCCGCAGCGGCACGGCACCGTGCGGCCCCGGCGCGGTGCTCGGCGTCACCTCGACCGCCGGCGGGCGGTACCCCTCGGTGATGGTCGCGATGGCCCGCTCGTACTCGGTCCAGTCGGCCACCCCGGCGAGCGTGCGCAGGAGCAGCGGATCGAGGCTCATCGGGAGGATTCCCGCACGACGAGTTCGACCGGGAGCACCTGCTTCACCCGAGCGGAGCGAGGGTCGCGCCGCTGCGTGAGCAGCAACTCGGCGCACTGGTAGCCGACGGCATGCAGCGGCAGACGTACGGTCGAGATGCCGACGGCTGCGGCCTCGGGCGAGTCGCCGCACCCCACGACGGCGACGTCGCCGGGCACCGCCCGCCCCTGGGCGACGAGGTTCTGCCAGCCGCCGATCGCCGACGAGTCGTCGGGGAAGACGAGGGCGTCGAACTGCACGCGCCGGTCGAGCAGGAAATCGCCGGCCGCTCGCCCGCCGGCTGCCCCATGGCCCGGAAGGACCTGGTCGATGAGCACCGCGTCGGGATCGAGTCCGGCGTCCACCACCGTCGCACGCGCGGTGGCCGCGCGCAGGGTGGATCGAGCGGATTCACGACCGTCCTGTGCGAGCACGATGCGACGCCGCCCGCCCGCCAGCAGGTGCTCGATCACCAGGCGGCAGGCGCTCTCGTCGTCGGCGGCCGCGGCCGACAATCGGGGTGAGACGGACTCGCCCGCGATGACGACGGCCATGCCGCGGGAGGTCAGCGACTCGGCCAGCTGATCGGTGCCCTCGCCCGACTCCAGGATGATGCTCTGCATGCCGAGCCGCTCGTACGCGTTGAGCGCACCGCGGAGCCGCTCGTCGTCCCCGCCGGTGAAGGCCGTGAGGGCTTCGACGCCGGTTCGGCCGATGCGCTCCTGGATGCCCTCCAGCACCGCCGCCCGCGACGACGAGGCGTCGACCAGCACGACCCCGATGGTCTCCAGCCGGCCGGGCGCCTTGCGGGCGCGACCGGAGGGCGTCCAGCNCAATTCGTCGATAGCGGCGCGCACGCGCCGGAGCGTGGCGTTGGTGACTCGTTCAGGATGGTTCAAAGCGTTGGAGACCGTACCGACGGAGACTCGGGCGCGCTTAGCGACATCTGCAATGGACGTCGTTGTCTCTTCAGCCATCATCTCGCTTTCCTGGTTCGAAGTGCGGTGCTCACCCCATCCTTGCACATTTGAAATAGTTCAACTAGCATCGCCAATCGCGGGGTCGAAAGTTGACGCCGCCAGCCCAAGAGATCGTGCCCACGAGAGAATGAGACTCAACGATGAAGCTCCGGATTCGACACGGCGTCGCCGCTGTCGCTGTTGGCGCAGTGGCGCTCGCAGCAGCAGGGTGCACCGCGACCGCCACCTCCTCCACCCCGCAGTTCGACCCTGACGCGCCCGTCACCATCACGGTAGGCGACCTGCCCAGCACCCAGGCCGAGGCTGCCCGCAAGCAGTTCCTCGACTCCGTCGACGCCTTCGAGAAGGCGCACCCCAATGTCACGATCGAGACCAGCGAGACCCGCTGGGACACCGGTTCGTTCTCGGCTCTCGTGGCCGGCGGAACGATGCCCACGGTCATGAGCGTCCCGTTCACCAACACGAAGCAGGTGATCGACAACGGCCAGGTCGCCGACATCACGAGCATCGTCGAACCGCTCGGCATCACCGACCAGGTGAACCCCGACACCCTGAAGCAGGCCCAGGACGACAACGGCAACATCTACGGCATCCCGACCTCGGTCGACGCCCTCGGCCTGATCTACAACCGCCAGCTCTTCGAGCAGGCCGGGCTCGACCCCGACAACCCGCCGTCGACCTGGGACGAGGTGCGTGCCGCGGCCAAGACGATCACCGAGAAGACCGGGGTGCCCGGATACCTCCAGATGACCGAAGAGGGCCAGGGTGGCTGGATCTACACCGCCACGGTCTACTCGCAGGGCGGAACGATCGAAGACCCGACCGGCACCGAGGTGACGCTCGACAGCGACCAGGGTGTCGCCGCCCTGCAGACCGTGCACGACATGTACTGGGACGACAAGTCCATGGGTTCGACCGTGCTGTTCAGCCTGAAGACGCTGATGCAGGAGTACGCCGCGAACCGCGCTGGCATGTTCATCGCACCGGTGCAGACCTACGAGTGGCTGAACAACGTCTACGACCTCGACCTCTCGACGATCGGCGCGACCCACGTGCCGCAGGCCGAGGGCGGCCCCTACGGCGCCCTGCTCTCCGGTAACGTGCAGATGTTCAACCCGAAGTCGACGCCGGAGCAGCTCGCCGCCGCCACGGAGTGGGTCGACTTCTACTACTTCGGCAAGTACACCGACGAGGAGAAGGCCGTGGCCGACGCGAAGGCGATCGTCGCCGACGGCGGAGTGGTGGGGCTTCCGGGCCTGTCCCCGCTCAGCCAGGAGGCGTACGACCAGTACCGCGAGTGGATCGCCGACTACATCAACGTCGACCCGGCGCACTTCACGGGGTACACCGACTCGCTGAACGTGATCCCGCTCGTGCCCGAGCCCGCCACGCGGGCGCAGGAGGTCTACGCCGACCTGGCACCAACCGTGCAGCAGGCGCTGACCGACGAGGGCGCCGACATCCCGGCCCTCATCAGCGATGCGTCGTCGCGGGCCGAACGAATCATCTCGCAGGGATGACCGGAGCGCTCTCTCACTCATGACGCAGCAACGCACTGCCACCCCCGGCTCCCGAGCGGACACCCGCTCGGGAGCCGGGGCGGCACCACGCCGTACCCTCCGTGTCCGCTTCTCCCGCTGGGTGAAGGGGGGCGGGGTCTGGGCCATCGTCTTCGCGGCCCCTCTGGTCATCGTCTTCGCGTACTTCTCGTGGGGACCGATCCTGCGCGGCGTCGTCCTGTCGCTGCAGAAGACGAACTTCCTGGTCACCTCCTGGGTCGGCTGGTCGAACTTCGAGTTCGTGTTCACCGATCCGGTGCTGCCCAAAGCGATCGTGAACACCCTCATCTTCACCGGCATCTCGCTCGTGATCGGCGCGCCGCTGCCGCTCGCACTCGCCGTGGTGATGGCCGAACTCCGCCGCCGCAAGGGCCTGTACAGCGCCCTGGCCTACCTCCCCGTCGTGATTCCGCCGGTCGTCGGCATCCTGCTCTGGGAGGTGATGTACCTGCCCGGCGAGGAGGGCCTGTTCAACTCGATCCTCGGCACCTTCG
>BADC01000831.1 GCA_000333435.1 Corynebacterium-like bacterium B27
TGGGTGGCAGTTCATCATCCAGGGCCTGCTCATCGTGGTGGTGCTGGCGCTCTCGCGCAACCCCATCGCGCGCCGCTGACGTCGGGGCGGGCGCGCGGGTCGCGGGGTCGCGGGTCGCGGGGTCGCGGGTCGCGGGTCGCGCCGAGTCAGCCCCGCCGGCTCATCGACGTGTTGTGGAAGGCGGCGATCCGCCATCCCTCCGCCGTCCGCACGAGGGTGAAGGTCTGGAGCTTGTCGAGCACGATCGCATCCGGGTTCGTGTCGATGCCGCCCGCGGTCAGCACGCTCACCGCGTCGCTGCCGAGCGGCTGCACGGCGATCGGCTCGACCCGCAGCTTCGTGCCGGCCTGCCACTTCGTGAATACGTCGCGGTGGTTCTCGGTGATCGCCTGGCGGCCGATCAGCGCGTCACCGAGGAAGATGACGTAGGTCGCCTCCGCGGTGAACAGGGCACCGAACGCGTCGGCGTCGCCGGCGTCCCAGGCCTCTCTATAGGCGGTGAGGATGCGGTCGGCTGCGCTGTCGGCATCCGCCTGGGTGAGTGGGTGGCCGGTCATCGGTGTCTCCTTCGGGTCGGGTGAGCGGGGTCGGATCGGGCGCGGGGTCACTCCACCTCGGCGACCGCCGTGCGGGGCAGGAGCGGCACGACGAGGAGGCAGGCGACGAGGACCGCCAGCAGCACGACGAGCGTGACGGTCACCGCGGCCACGTCGCCGGTGGGCAGGAGGGTCAGGAAGATGCTCGTGACGAGAGCCGATCCGATGCCGTTGGCGACCTGCTGAACCGCGCTCAGCGATCCACTGGCCGAGCCCGCTTCGTGCGCATCGACGTCGCCGAGGGCGGTGTTGAAGATGGAGCTGAAGCAGACGCCCGCACCCAGACCCATGAAGAGGGTGGCGATGGCGAGCTGCCACCAGGTCAGGTCGGCGTCGGTGGTGGTGACGAACACGAGCATGAGCGCGACGCCGGCCAGGATGGCGCCGAGTCCGAGCACGACCAGACGGCGGGCGAGCTTCACGATGAGGGCGGCGGCGATGCCGGAGCCGCCCATGATGCCGAGGGTGAGCGGGATGAGGCTGAGCGACGTCTGGGTGGGCGAGTAGCCGAGCCCGAGCTGCAGGAAGAGCGAGATCACGTACATCAGCCCGCTGAAGCCGGCGAACACGAGTAGCCCGACCACGAGGCCGGCGGTGAACCCGCGGTTCGCCAGCAGGGTGCGGGGGAGGAGCGGATCGGGTGTGCGCGCCTGCCGCCAGACGAAGCCGGCGAAGACGACGGCGCCGCCGACGACGGCAGTGATGGCCAAGGCTCCCCAGCCGTCGCTCGAGCCCTGGATGAGACCGAAGAGCACGCCGAAGAGGGCGACGATGAGCAGCACGCTGCCGAGCACGTCGATGCGGGTGGCCGGCCGCGGCGCCACGCGGGGCAGGAACTTAACCGCCATGACGAGGGCGACCCCGCCGAGCACGAGGTTGATGAGGAACACGGGGCGCCACTCGAGCCCGAACAGGTTCGCGTCGATGAGCAGCCCGCCGAGGATGGGGCCGGCCACGGCGAAGACACCGAGCATGGGTGCGAACACGCTGAACGCCTTCTGCAGGGCGGGCTTCGGGAAGGTCGCGGTCATGATGGCCATGCCCTGCGGGATGAGGAAGGCCCCGAAGACGCCCTGGGCGACGCGGGCGCCGATCAGCATCTCGGGCGAGAGCGACAGGCCGGCGACGACCGAGGCGGCGACGAAGCCGGCCATCCCGGCGATGAAGGTGCCGCGCTGGCCGAACTTGTCGCCGATCCGGCCGCCGAGCACGAGGAGCGAGCCCAGGGCGAGGGCGTAGGCGGCGCCCAGCCACTTGATCACGCTCTCGTCGGCTCCGAGGTCGGCGACGATCGACGGTGCCGCGATGTTCGTGATGGTCGAGTCGATCAGGTCCATCGCGTCGGCGAGCAGCACGACGATGAGCGTCAACCACACGCCCCTGGCGGAGAGGGCGGGGGGTGTGGCTGTCGGCAGTGTGCTGGTCATGGGGGGTCCCTTCGGCGCGGTGGCGGGCGGGCATCCGGCGCTCGCCATGGTACGAACAGCATCGTAACGAACATGTTCGTCACGATCAACCACTACGCTGGACGCATGGCACGACCTGAACCGATCAGCCGGCGCGATCGGCCCGCGAAGCCCCCGCTCTCGCGGGCGGCCATCCTCGACGCCGCGGTCGCGATCGTGCGACAGGACGGCGCTGCGGCGCTGACCATGCGCCGGCTCGCGACCGAGCTCGACACCGGGCCGGCGTCGCTCTATGTCTATGTGCGCAACACCACGGAGCTGAACGCGCTGCTCATCGACCGGTACCTCTCCGAACTCGATCTCTCGTGGGACGGCCGCGAGGAGTGGCGGGAGCGGCTGCAGCGGGTGGTCGACGACTACGCGGCACTGCTCGCGAGTCAGCCCGGGCTCGCTGCGGCGGCACTCACCACCTGGCCCGACGGCCCGCACTACCTCGATCTGCTCGAGCTGCTGATGCGACTGCTGGATGCGGCGGGTGTCGACACGGAGACCGCGGCGCGCGGCATCGACCTCCTGCTCCAGCACGCCACGGCATCCGCGGCCGAGTGGGCGGCGCGCGCGACGCCGGCCGGTCAGGACCTCGCCGACCTCACCGAGACGCTGGACGCGGCGTCGGCCGATCGGCATCCGTCACTGCATCGGGCGGGGTCGGCGGTGTTCACGTCCGGCACGCCGGAGGAGCGGACGAGGTGGGCGACGACCGCGATCGTGCAGGGCATCCTTGCGCAGGCGCGCGATCGGCCCCGTCCATTCAGGCCGTGAGGAACGCCGTGATGTCTTCGACGAGCCTGTCCTGCTCCTCGTACGGGAGCATGTGCCCGGAGTTCTCGTAGACCACGAACCGGGCGCCCGGGATGCCGTCGGCGACCTCGCGGCCGGCCTCGGGCGGGTTCAGCCCGTCCGATGCGCCGGAGATCACGAGGGTCGGGGCGGTGATCGACGGCAGGCCGGGGCGCAGGTCGAAGTTCGCGAGGGATCGCTCGACTGCGGCCTGCTCCTCGGGGTTCAGCGGCGTGCGCACCGTCGTGGCCGTGAGGAGGGTCTCGCGTCGCTCCGGCGGGGTGTGCGGCGACCAGACCGCATCCGCCATGACCGCCATGGTCTCCTCCGGGCTGAGGGTGCTGAGGTCGACACCGCGACGTGCCGCGTAGGCGGCCACCGAGGAGGTCTGGCCGTGAGCCTTGCTGACGACGAGAACGAGTCCGGCGATCCGGTCGGGGGCCAGGACGGCGGCCTGCGCCGCGAGGTAGGAGCCCATCGAGATCCCGACGAGGTTCGCCGAAGCGTAGCCGAGCCCGGCGATGAGCTCGCCCAGCATCGCGCCCTGGTCCTGGAGGGTGAAGCCCTCCGGTCGGGCGGATTCGCCGTGCCCGAGCGCATCCGGAGCGATCACGTGAAAGGCCGCGCTGAGGCCCTGGGCGAGGAGGGCGACCGTCGACCCGTCACCCATCAGGCCGTGCACGAGCACCAGCGGAGGTAGCTGCCGGTCGCCGAACTCCTCGTAGTGGATGGTGCCGAACCGGGTGTCGATCTCGGGCATCGGGGGTCTCCTTCGTGCGCGCGGCGAACGTTCCGGGTGGCCTTCGCCCCTCATCCAGTATGCGCTCGCCGGGGAGGCGCCACGGCCGCCGCGGTCAGGGGCGCTGCACGCCGCGCACGTTGACGAAGACCGCGTAGAGCGAGGTCGTGGCGGTGATGTAGAGGCGGTTGCGCTCGGGGCCGCCGAAGGCGAGGTTGGCGGATGCCTCGGGCACCCGGATCTTGCCGAGCAGCGTGCCGTCGGGGGCGACGCAGTGCACGCCGTCGCCGGCACCGATCCAGAGCCGGCCGGCGTCGTCGACGCGGAGGCCGTCGGGGATGCCCGGCTGGATCTCCACCAGCACGTCGCCGCCGCTCAGCGCATTGTCCGGCCCGACGTCGAACTCCCGCACGTGCCGCGGCCCCTCCGGGTCGGGCAGGAAGCCGGAGTCGACGATGTAGAGCTTCGTCTCGTCAGCCGAGAACGCCAGGCCGTTCGGTTTGCTGAAGTCGGCTGCGACCAGCGCGAGTTCGCCCGATGCCGGGTCGAGCCGGTACACGCCGTCGACGTCGAGCTCGCGCGGCCGAGGCACCCCGACGAAGCTGGTCTCGCGGCCGTACGAGGGGTCGGAGAACCAGATCGTGCCATCCGACTTCACCACCACGTCGTTGGGCGCGTTCAGCCGCCGCCCCTCGAACGAGTCGGCCAGCACCGTGATGCTGCCGTCCGGCTCGGTGCGCGTGACGCGCCCCGCGCCCTGCTCGCAGGTGATGAGGCGGCCCTGGAGGTCGCGGGTGTTGCCGTTGGCGTTGTGCGAGCCGTTGCGGAACGTCGTCACTACGCCCGAGTGCTCGTCGTACCGCAGGATGCGCCGGTTCGGGATGTCGCTGAACAGGAGCGCGTGCTGGTCGGCGAAGTACACCGGCCCCTCCGCCCAGCGCAGCCCGCCGTGCAACCGCTCCAGCTGGGCCACCTGGTCGATGCACTCGAGGAACCGCGGGTCGACGATCTCGTAGATCGATTCGCCCGTGGGGAGATGGGTCATGGAATCAGCAGCCGTCGTCACCCCGCTCGGCACCATCGTCGAATACGTCACGCCAACCTCCATCGGTCCTTCACCTCGATTGTACGACAATCTGACAACGGATGCGCGACACGCGCGATCGGGTATTTCAGTCCGGCGACTCCCAGAGCTGGAGGCGGAGAAGCTCAGCGGGCAAGCCGCCCGCGCCCCAGGCAGCCATGACCCGGCTTCCAAAATCGGCATGTGCGACGAAGCCGAGCGGATGCGCGCGATGCCACAACGCATACCTGGCACCCTCGAGCACCGTCGGTACGAACGCCCACCCGCCCCGGTCGCGCGCGAGAGCCTCCGCGTCAGCCGTTGCCGTCGTCATGCGTTCGATCATCTCCGCTCGCGGCAACCCGGCCGGCACGGCCTCGAGCGCCAGCGACCCCGCGGTGAGCGCGGCGATCGAGGTGGCATCGGTCATCGTCCCGTGCGGCATTCCGGCACCGCCGATCCGTTCCCCGAGCCGCACCAGGGTGCGCACCGTGAAGGTCGACCCGTCGGCCGAGCACACCTCGATCGACGCATCCGACGGCACCCCGTCATCCGTCCCGACGCTGACCACCGTCGTCCCTGCCAGCCAGGGGTCAGGAACGATCGCGAGCACCCCCCCATTCAACCGCCGCCGCGACCCGTCGGTCCAGCGCGACCGAGTGGGTCCGCACGGAGCTGCATCCGTACGCACATCGTCGTCGTTCTGTTACCCCGCGTGGGGATGGGCGCGATTAGCGTCGCTCTATGTGCGATTCACGTGGAGACGCGGGGCGTGGCCTCGCGCCGGTCGACAGCTTTCTGCACCCACCGCGCCGTCGCCGGGTGCGGTGGGGCGTGATCGCACTCATCGTCGGTGGAGCTGCGGTTTTGGTGATGGGCTTTTACAGCTACGCCACCCACGACCGCATGGAGTACCTCGACCGGCCGCACGTGTCCGAAACGGCCGACAGCGCCTGCGAGCAGCTCTCGACGGCGCTCGCAGCAATCGACACCGGTGATCGCCGACAGGATCTCGAGGCGGGCGACGTCGCCATCCGGCAGCTGGTCGCGACGATGCGGGGTCTTGGGGAAAAGGCGCTGAAGGATGACTCCCCGGCGCTCGGCTGGATCGGCGACTGGGAACTCGTCGTCGGCGCTCGTCAGTCGCTGGCCGCGAAGCTCGGCACGGACCCCTCGGCGTCCTTCGTGGTGCCGCAGACGCCGGACGGGCATCCGATCACGAGACGGATGAGAGGAGCGAGCGGCCGACCGTGCAATGCAGCCATCGCCGCCGCGACGACGCCCTAGGGTGACGGGAGATCAGGCCGACTCGCGGCGCACCAGGTGGGTGGGGATGACGGTGCGGCGCGGGACCTCCTCGCCCGCGATCAGGCGCACGAGGAGCTCGGCCATCGTGGCGCCCAGGTCGGCGGAGGGCTGGTTGATCGTGGTGAGCGGCGGGGTGAGGGTCGACGCGAAGGTGTCGTCGTCGTAGCCCACCACCGCCACGTCGCCCGGCACCGACAGCCCGCGGGCGTGCAGCAGCTGGATGGCACCCGCCGCCATCTGGTCGTTCGCCACGAACACGCCGTCGAGAGGCACACCGCGGTCGAGCAGCCGGCTCATCGCCGACGCGCCCGAGTCCTGCGAGAAGTCGCCGATCTCCACGAGGGAGGTGTCACCGCCCGCGGCCTCGATCGACTCCCGCCAGCCGGTGAGCCGGTCGATGCCGGCCGGCATGTCCTGCCGCCCCGCGATGGTGGCGATGTGCCGCCGCCCGAGACCCACCAGGTGCTCCGTTGCGGTGCGCGCGCTCTGCACGTTGTCGACGTCGACGAAGTAGCTGTCGAAGGTCTCCGGGTTGATCGGCCGCCCACCGAACACGATCGGCAGTTGCGAGCCGAGCCCGACGTACGAGTGGTCCTCGGCGTGGTGCGACACCACGAGCGCCCCGTCGACGTTGCCGCCAAGCAGGTACCGCCTGGTCTTCTGCGGCCGGAGCTCGGATGCGATGAGCAGGTTGAGCGTGTAATCCGTGTCGGAGAGGGCTCGCGCCACCCCGCGCACCACCGGCGCGAAGAACGGGTCGGCGAACACCGTCGAGGTCGACTCCGGCACGATCAGCGCGATCACGTCGGTGCGCCGGCTGGCGAGCGAACGGGCGACCCGGTTCGGCACGTAGTTGAGGCGCGCGATCGCGTCGTTCACGATGGCCGTGACCTCGGCGGTGACCTTCGGCGACCCGTTTACCACGCGCGAGACGGTGGCGCGGGGAGACTCCCGCCTCCGCGGCCAC
>BADC01000830.1 GCA_000333435.1 Corynebacterium-like bacterium B27
TTGATCGTCGGCGAACGCTGTCGGTCCGAGGTCATGGCAGCACTCTAGCGCGTTACAAAACGTTTTGCAGTGCGTGCGAGAAGCCGGCCGACGACGTCGCCCGCGCTCAGGCGCGGGACGGGGTGCGCAGCACCAGGCCGGCGTACGCGAAGCCGCCGCCGAACCCGAACAGCAGCGTCTGCGCATCCGCCGGTATCTCACCGCGGTGCCACGCCTTCGAGAGCCCCAACGGCACGCTCGCGGCCG
>BADC01000829.1 GCA_000333435.1 Corynebacterium-like bacterium B27
CCGGCCGGATCAACCGGTCGGAGAACACGTGCGGATGCGTTGAGCAGCGTTCGCCGGAGATGGCGTTCACGCCCTCCACGTACTCGGAGCCGAGGTCGTAGAGCTTCTTCGAGACGAGCCCCACGCACTCGTTCTCCTTCACACCCGGCCGGAGGAACTCGTAGAGGTCTTCGTAGGCGGCGTCCACCATCGAGGCCGCCTGGGTGAGCAGCGAGATCTCGTCGAGGGTCTTGATGCGGCGGGCCTCCATGAAGGTCTGCTGACCGTCGACCACCTCGATGCCGAGCTTCTGCAGCGCGAACAGCACGGGCAACTCGATCACGTCGACGCCGAGCGGCTCGTTCGCGACCCCGAACTTCTCCAGTTCGCGCTTGATCTTCGCCGCCACCCGCTCCGCGATCTCCGCGTCGGGACTGAACGCTCCGCGCAGGGTCGAGATGCCGGCTCGTGAGCCGCCCTCGGCGCGCGGCCGCACCGCACCGTGGTGCGGGGCGTGCGGGTCGGCATCCGCCTCGGCCGTCGTGGTGTCGAGCCACGGGTTGAAGAGTGCGTGGTGCTTGGCCGCCGAGCCGAAGTCCCACATGATCGGATCGCTGTTGCGGGTGAGCAGGCTGAAGCGGATCAGCTTGTCCATCGCCCAGGTGCCGATGTGGGTCGACGTCATGTACCGGATGTTGGAGAAATCGAAAGCCAGCACTGCGCCCAGCGACGAGCGGTTCAGCTCCGCTTTCAACCGCTCGAGGCGTTCGCTGCGCAAACGGTCGAAGTCGACCCGCTGCTCCCAGTCGACCGCGTTGGTTCCGCGAGTCGCCGTCATCATGGTGGCGCTGCCACCCTGCTGCAGTGTCATCGGCCGACCACCTTCTGTTGCATACGATTCGCCATTGATTCGTCCCTTCCGGCGTGTTCAGTCTAGCTTGCCAGTGTGTTCAGCATAACAACACACTTTGCGTCAAATCGCGACAACAATCGACGTCCGTAGCCGACGCGGTCGTATACTCTTGCTGCACAAGTCGTTCGCCTCGGATCGTTCCTCTGAATGACCGCCCGCGGTGCGGACTCGACGCAAGGAGATGGATCATCACCGATGACATCGGACCCCGGCTGCGCGCGGCGCGGATAGCCAAGGGGATCAGCCTCAGAAGCGTGGCGACCGCACTCGGAGTGTCCGCCAGCCTCATCTCCCAGGTCGAGACGGGGAAGACCCAACCCTCCGTGAGCACGCTCTACGCCCTCGTCAACCACCTCGGCATCTCCTTCGACGACTTGATGGCCGGCAGTGCCCGCGGGTCGGTCGCGCCCGGAGCGTCGACGGCGCGCGACGGCAGCGCCCCGGCCGCACGCGACGACAGCGCCTCCGGCCGGGCGCCCCTCGACGGCGGCGACGTCGCAGGCGGCGCCGTGCAGCGCGGTGCCGACAACCCGGTGCTCGAGATGGAGAACGGGGTGCGCTGGGAGCGGCTGGCCGCGAGCCGGGACGGTTCCGTCGATCCGCTGCTCGTCACCTACGACCCGGGCGCATCCAGCTCCATCGAGGGCCGGATGATGCGGCACAGCGGCGTGGAGTACGCCTACCTGCTCTCGGGCGAACTGACGGTGCGCTTGGACTTCGACACCTTCACCCTGCATCCGGGCGATTCGCTGAGCTTCGACTCGGTGCGCCCGCACCTCTACATCAACGAGGGCACCGAACCGGCCAAGGGGTTGTGGTTCGTGGTCGGCCGGCGGGAGTTCTCCAACGAGATGCCCGAGTCGGGGCACCCGGAGCGGGTGCCCAGCGGACTCTCCTCGGCGGTCGACGTGCTCCAGGCCATGGACCGCCTGGCCTGAAGCACAGCACTCGTCAGAGCAGGATGCTCAGCGGGTTCTCGATGCGGCGCACGAACGCCGCGAGCCACTGAGCCGCGAGCGCACCGTCGACCGCGCGGTGGTCGACGGAGAGGGTGCACCGCATCACCGTGCCCACCGCGAGTTCGCCGTCCACGACCACCGGCTGCTGTTTCGCAGCGCCCACGGCGAGGATGCCCGACTGCGGCGGGTTCAGGATGGCGGAGAACTCGACCGTGCCGTACATGCCGAGGTTCGACACCGAGAAGCTTCCGCCTTCGAGCTCGTCCTGCTTCAGGCGCTTGTCCTTCGCTTTGGCGACGAGTTCGGCGATGGTGGAGCTCACGGCCGTGAGGCTCTTCGCGTCGACTCCACGCACCACCGGGGTCACGAGACCCCCGTCGGTGGCGACGGCGACCGCGATGTCGACGGCACGATGCTTGCGCATCCCCTCGTCCGACCACGTGACGTTGGCCTCCGGCACGTCGGCGAACGCCGCCGCCACGGCCTTCACACGAAGTCGTTCACCGAGACGCGCACCGGGGATTGGCTGTTCACCTCGGCGCGCAGGGCGAGCAGGGCGTCGACGCGCGGCTCGGCCGTGAGGTAGAAGTGCGGCACGGTCGACTTGCTCTCGGTGAGCCGGCGCGCGATCGCGCGGCGCATCCCGGTGTGCGGCACGAGCTCCCAGTCGCCGGCGGCGGCTGCGGAGTCGCCGGCCGCGGGGGTCGGTGTGCTCGACGCGGTTGCGGGCGTCGCTGCTGCGGCTGACGCACCGGCGGCCGCCACCGGGACGGGGCCGGCGGCCAGGGCGGCCTCGACGTCGCGACGCACGATGCGGCCGTCGGGCCCCGACCCGGCGATGGCCGAGGCGTCGAGGCCGTGCTCCCGCGCGAGCTTGCGCGCGATGGGGCTGACGAACAGCCGCTGCGGGGCACCCTCGCGCGCGCCGGCTGAAGGCTGCGCGGGCTCGGCGCCCGTGGTCGTCGCGGTGGCGGCGGACGGATCGGCCGGATCGACCGTGTCGGCGTCGCGGGCGGCGCGCTCGACGGAGTCGGCCTCCACCACCGGTGCGGCCGATTCCGGGTCCCGCGCCGGAGCGGCCTCCGCCGGGGCCGGGGCCGGGGCCGGTTCCGCAGCGGCGCCGCCGAGAGCGGCGTCGATGTCGGCGGCGGTCTCGCCTTCGGCGATGAGCACGGCGATCGGTGCGCCGATCTCGCCCGACTCACCCGCGGCGAGCACGACGCGGCCGACGATTCCGGCCTCCTCGGCGTTGTACTCCACGATCGCCTTCTCGGTCTCGATCTCCGCGAGCGGCTCCCCGACGGCGATGCTCTGCCCCTCGCTCACGAGCCAGTGGGCGATCGCGGCCTCTTCCGAGCCGGCGAGCACGCTGGGCATCCGGATGATGCTGGCCATCTCAGCTCTCCTTCCCGAACCCGGCGCGCACGCGCTCCAAGCCCGCCACGACTTCCTCGGACCGGGCGATCGCGGCCCGCTCCAGCACCTTCGAGATGCTCGGCGACGCCTCCGACCCGGTCACCCGCTGCACCGGCTGGTCGAGCCAGTCGAAGTAGCGGCGCTGGATCTCGTCGGCGAGCCAGGACCCGTAGGACGTGCCCTGCGCGCCCTGCTCCACGATCAGCACGGCGTTGGTCTTCTGGATGCTCGCACCGATGGTCTCCCAGTCGATCGAGGCGCGGTCGAGGAAGCGCAGGTCGATGAGGTCGGCGTCGATACCGGTCTCGTCGATCGCCTTAGCGCTCTCGCCCACCATGGACAGGTAGCTGATGACGGTCACCTCGGCGCCCTCGCGACGCAGGGCGGCCTTGCCGAACGGGATCTGGTAGTCGAGGTCGGCCGGGATCTCGCCCGACTCGGCGTAGAGGTCGACGTGCTCGATCATCACCACGGGGTCGTCGATCGCGAGTGCCGCGTTCATCAGCCCGATGTAGTCGTAGGGCGTGGAGGCGGCCATGATGCGCCAGCCCGGGCTGGTGGCGAAGATGCCCGCCGGGTCCATCAGGTGCTGCGAGCCGTAGCCCGAGCCCATGGCGACCTTGGTGCGCAGCACCAGCGGCACCGCGTTGTCGCCGCCGAACATGTGCCGGGCCTTGCCGATCTGGTTGAACACCTGGTCGGCCGCCACCCACAGGAAGTCGGGATACATGAACTCCACCACCGGACGGAACCGGGTGTCGAGCGCGATGCCACCGCCGAGGCCGGCGAACGCGTTCTCGGAGATGGGAGTGCCGAGCACCCGCCCCGGGTACTTCTCGGCCAGTCCCTTGGTGGCACCGTTGGTGCCGCCCTTCAGCCGGTGGATGTCCTCGCCGAGCACCACGATCCGCTCGTCCTCGCCCATGCGGCGGTCCATCACCGCCGCGACGGCGTCGACGAACTTGCCCGTGGCCGACTCGCCGGTGTAGTCGCTCTGCTCCTGCGTGCGCACATCCGTCAGCTCGCTGAGGTCGCCACGGATGCCGACGTCGACGAACCCGGGGTCGGGCCAGAGGTCGGGGCGGATGCGCCGCACGCCCGGCTTGCCCTCGGGGTCGGCTTCGGTGAGCTCCGCCGCCGCGGCGCGCACGGCGGCCTGCGCCTGGGCGCGCACGGAGGCGACACCCTCGTCGTCGATCAGGCCGAGCGCGGTCATCTCCGTCGCCATCCGCAGCAGCGGGTCGCGGGCGCGCCAGGCGGCCTCCTCCTCCTTGGAGCGGTAGCCGAACGCACTGCCCGGGTAGGGACCGTTCTGGTGGAAGTAGCGGTACACCTCGGCCTCGATGACGGCCGGGCCCTCGCCCGCGCGCATCCGCTCGGTCGCCTTCTCCATGGCCAGGTGCACGGCCAGCGGGTCCATGCCGTCGACACGCCAGGCCGGCATGTTGAAGCCGAGGGCGCGCGCCGACAGGCGCGGCTCGGCCGTGACCTCGTCGACCTTCGTCGAGACGGCGTAGAGGTTGTTCTCGATGAAGAAGCAGAACGGGAGCTTCCACGCCGCTGCGAGGTTCATGCTCTCGAGCACCGAGCCGATGTTCGTGGCGCCGTCGCCGAAGTAGCTCACCGTGAGGTCGGTGGTGCCCGCGTGCTTCTGGGCCCAGGCGTTCCCCGCACCGAGGGGCACGCCGCCGCCCACGATGGCGTTGGTGCCGAGTGCTCCGGCCTCGAACCACTGCAGGTGCATCGACCCGCCGCGGCCCCGGCAGTAGCCCTGGGCGAGGCCGAGGATCTCGGCGAGCGTGCGCTGCAGCACCGTCTGCACCGCCGGCGTCACGAGCGCGGTGAGGTCGAGACCGTCGGGGGCGACATGGGTGAGCGCCTTGGCGAGGAACTGGTGGTGGCCGCGGTGCGAGCCGTTCACCCCGTCGCCCGAGCGCAACCCCACGATCGACCCGACGGCCCCGCCCTCCTGACCGATCGACGAGTGCGCGGGGCCGTGCACCAGCCCAGCGCCCGCGAGTTCGAGGACGGTCTCCTCGAAGGCGCGGATGAGGTGCAGCTGACCGAGCATGGTGGCGAGCAGCGCCGGGTCGGCGGCCTTCCAATCGGCGGGCGTCGTGCGCAGCTCGACCCAGGGCGATCCGGGCTGCAGGCGTTTCTCGCGGGGCATTCCACTTTCTCCTTTGCAAGTGAGAGATGCGCTCTCTGCGTCGAGGCTACGCGCTAAATGTATCCATTACAAGCGGCGTGATGCTCTTTCGTTGGCTTCGCGTCTGCTCTAACGTTATCCATGGATACATTTGACTGACCCGGAGGCCGACGATGACCCTTCCCGGACTGCGCGGAGCCGAGCACATCGGCTTCACCGTGCCCGACATCGAGGAGGCGCACCGCTTCTTCGTCGACGTGATCGGCTGCGACCACGTCTACTCGCTGCCGGCCATGCGGCGCGACGATGGCGACTGGATGCGCGAGCACCTCAACGTCGACCCGCGCGCGGTGGTGAACGAGATCCGCTTCTACCGCTGCGCATCGGGGCCGAACTTCGAGGTCTTCGAGTACGCCGCCACGCCGTCCCAGCGGTCCCAGCCGCTCAACAGCGACATCGGCGGCCACCACGTCGCGTTCTACGTCGACGACCTCGATGTGGCCGTGCAGCACCTCCGCGACGCCGGCATCGAGGTGCTCGGCGAGCCGACGGCGAGCCGCAACGCCTCGGCGGGTCAGCGCTGGGTGTACTTCCTCAGCCCGTGGGGCATGCAGTTCGAGCTGGTGAGCTACCCGCAGGGCAAGGCGTACGAGAAGGATGCGCCGGTGCTGCTGTGGCACCCGGCCAGGCCCGGCGACTGACCGCCACGGGTAGGATTCGACGGATGACCGCCCCAGCCGACGCCCCGGAGACCCCCGGCACCGTGGCGAGCCACCGCATCGCCGACAGCCTGCGGCGCGAGATCCTCGGCGGCCGGCTGGCGCCGGGCACGCGCGTCCGGCAGGAGGACCTGGCCGAGCGGTTCGGGGCGAGCCGCATCCCGGTGCGCGAGGCGATCCGCATGCTGCACGCCGACGGGCTCATCACCCTGGTGGCCAACTCCGGCGCCTGGGTCGCCCGGCTCACGCTCGAGGAGTGCGTCGAGCTGTACTCGATCCGCGAGCGCCTCGAGCCCCTCCTCCTTCGCCAGAGCATGCCGCAGCTCACCCCGGACACCATCGAGCGGCTCGACCAGCTCGCGTCGGGGATGGCCACGAACACCGACGTCGACTACTTCCTCGAGCACGACCGCGAGCTCCATCTGCTGAGCTACTCCGGCGCACCCCACGGAACGCTGTGGGACTTCATCCACCGGCTCTGGAACACCACCCAGCACTACCGGCGCGCGTACGCCACCCTCGTCGGCGTCTCGGGCATCGGCGTGACGCACCAGGAGCACCATCTGCTGGTCGACTGCATCCGTCGGCAGGACCCGGACGACGCCGAGCGGATGCTCGTCACGCACATCCGCCGCACCCGCCTCGAATTGGAACGGCACCCGGAACTGTTCGCCTGAGCCGGCGCCTGCCCTGTCGGGCCCTCAGTCGAGATGGCGGGTGCCGGCCAGCGCGATCGCCTCGCTGCGCCAGCGGTCGTAGAGCGCCCAGGGGTCGTCGACACCCGACGCGAGTGCGGCGATGTGCCGGGCCAGGTCGTCGTGCAGGGCGAACCACTCCC
>BADC01000828.1 GCA_000333435.1 Corynebacterium-like bacterium B27
GAACCGACGGCCGCGATCTCGCCCGACCACTCGTGGCCGGGGATGACGGGGTACTCGAAGGGGATGATGTACTTGCCCTCGAGCAGCTCGATGTCGGAGTGGCAGACTCCGACCCGGCGCGAGGCGACCAGCACCTCGTCGGCCGCGATCTGCGGCACCTCGATGGTGCTGACCTCGGCGACGTCCTCGTCGACGAACTGCAATGCCTTCATGGGTCCTTCTTTCGTTCTGGAGTGGATCGGCGGATGCCTACTCGGCGTGGATGAGCACCTTGACCTGGTCGCCGCGCGGGGAGAGCAGCGTGTCGAAGCCGGCGACCACGTCGTTCATCGCGACCTGGGCGGTCACCACCTTCTCGACCGGATACCGTCCGCGGGCGACCAGGTCGATGATGCGCGGCCAGTCGGTCACGGGGTAGCACCAGGTGCCGGCGAGCGTGATGTCGTGCTCGGACAGCACCATCGGGTCGATCGACGCCGCCTTGGTGTGCAGGCCGGTCTGCGAGATCCGGCCGGCCGACCGCACCGAGGCGATCGCCGCCTGCAGGGCCCGCTCGTTGCCCGAACACTCGATCACCGCGTCCACACCGATGCCGCCCGTGGCGTCCTTGAGGAAGGCGGGGACGTCGATGCTGCTGGGGTCGAGTACCTCGCCCACGTCGAGGCCGCGGGCGAGCTCGGCGCGGAAGGGATTGACCTCGGAGAGGTAGACGTTCGCGCCGATGCTCGCCGAATAGAGTGCCGCCAGGGCACCGATCGGGCCGGCGCCCGTGATGAGCACCGTGTCTCCGGGCCGCACGTTCGCGGTGTCCACGCCGTAGGCGGCGACGGCGCCCGGCTCCACCAGGGCACCCTGGAGGTCGGAGACCGACTCGGGCAGCACGCTGACGTTCGTGGCCGGCACGATGGCGAGTTCGGCGATGCCGCCCCAGGCGAAGCTGAGACCGATGCAGCCCATCCGCTGGCAGAGGTGGTTCAGGGCGCGGCGGCAGTAGTAGCAGGTTCCGCACGACAGCAGCGGCATCACCGAGACCCGGTCGCCGGCTTTCACGTCGGCGACGCCCGCGCCCACCTCGAGCACCTCGGCCGAGAACTCGTGGCCGAGGATCTGTGGTGCCTGCGCCCCGGTGAGCGCGTGCGGGGCGTCGGGGATGACGATCGGCCCCATCGCGTACTCGTGCAGATCGGTGCCGCAGACGCCGCACCAGAACGGCTTCAGCAACACCTCACCGGGCCCGGGCGCCCCGGGGTCGGCGACCTGTTCGACTCGGATGTCGTGGGCCGCGTGGAAGACCGCTGCTCTCATCCCGTGCTCCTTCGCATGATCGATCGAGTGTTCATTGGTGACGTCTTCAGTTGACCCGGCACTCAGCCTGCCCGCAGGGCCGCCCGGAGGCGGGGGAGGTTGTGCGGGCCGGGGGTCTCCGTGCCGAGCTCGATCTCCCGCGCGAGCGTGGCGACGGCTGCGTTCACCGGCGCCGCCAGGCCATGTCGCTCGGCGATGCGCACGACGTGACCGTTCAGCTCCTGCACCTCGCTGCGGCGGCCCTTCCGCCAGTCCTGCAGCACGGTCGTTGTGGTGTGGGGCAGGATGAATCCGGCGTAGAGCGTGTCGAGCAGCGTGTCGACCACCCGCTCCGGGCGGCCCACGTCAGCGGCCGTGAGACCGAAGATCGGCACCACCGACGCCCCGTCGGCGAGGGCGGCGTCGAGCGCCTCCTGCCCTGAGGCCACCATGAGCTCCCGCATCCCGGGGGTCTGCTCGGCGTCGGCCATGGAGAGCCCGAGGCTCGCCGTGGTGACGAGCGTGGTGGCATTGCTGACGAGCTTCATCCACTTCGCCGAACGGATGTCGCCGACCACGTCGACCGAACCGCTGCGCCGCAGCACCTCGGCCACCTCCTCGGCTCGCCCTGCCGTGCGCGGCGTCGTGCCGCCGACCGCGAACCAGCTGCGACTCGCATCCGAATGCCGCTCGACGATGCCCGGTTCGAACATCGTCGACGAGATCTCGATCACGCAGCCGACGGTGCGCTCCGCTCCGACGACGTCGGCGATCGCGTCGAGGGTCATGCCGTTCTGCACTCCCACGAGCAGGCCGTCATCGGCCAGCAGCGGTCGGACGAGGTGCGCCGCCCAGGTGGAGTCGTAGGCCTTCATGAGCATCAGCACGAGGTCGAACGGCCGGCGCAGTTCGGCGACCTGGCAGACGTTCACCACGTCGACCTCGGTGACCGTGCTGCCCGCCTCGGTGCGCACCTCCACGCCACGCTCGCGCATGGCCGTCACGTGGTCGGGCCATTGCTCGATCAGCGTCACGTCGAGCCCGGCGCGGGTGAGGTCGGCCCCGATGGCTGCGCCGTTGGCTCCGGCGCCGAGCACCGCGATCCTCACGGCAGCTCGTAGTCGACGATGGCGCGGTTCGCGACGTACTGACCCGCGACCGCGGCGGCGGCCCGGTGCTCCGGATGCGCCTGGTAGGCCTCCAGGTCGGCCCGCGTGCGGTGCTCCGAGACCAGCACGACGGGCCAATGCCCCGCGACGTCACCGAGGTCGGGGCGCACGGTGATCGACTCCACCACGTCGAGGGCGCGCAGGGCTTCGAGCACCTCGGTCATGTGGGCCACCTGCGGCGCCTGCTCCGCCGGGTCGGTGCTGATGAGGTCGAATGCGACGATGTGCCGGATCATGGCCGCCGCTCTCGTGGCGCGGCCGTGGCATCCGTCGATCCGGGCCGGACGCGCCGCCGCGTGACCTCGGCGATCGACGCCCAGTCGAGTTCGGCCTGCCCCTCGTCCAGCGCCGACTCGAACACGCCGCGGAGCGCACTCTCGGAGGGAAAGGACACCCCCGTCGCGCGGGCCGTGTCGAGGGCGAGCATGAGGTCTTTGAACCCGAGCTCGGTCGTGAACAGGGCGGGCTCGTAACTGCGCCGTGCGATCGCGGCGCCATAGCCCGAGTAGACGACTCCGGGGAAGAGGCTGTCGCCAAGCAGCTCGACGAACCGTTCGGTGTCGATGTCGCGCTGCTCGAGCATGGTGATCGATTCGGACAGACCTTGAAGGGCGTGGATGATGAGGAAGTTCACGCCGATCTTCACCGCGTTGGCGGCACTCGGATCGGAGCCGAAATCCCACACCCGCCGCCCGATCGTCTCCAGCACCGGCCGCACCCGGTCGAGCACCTCGGGCGGTCCTGCGGCGAGCACGGTCAGCTGCCCGGCGGCGGCGACCGGGGGGCGGCCGAGCACCGGTGCCGCGACGTACGCCACGCCGTGCTCGGCGTGCAACCCCGTCAGGCGGGTCGCCGCTGCGGCGCCGATCGTGGCCATGTCGACGTGCACCGTTCCCTCGGGAGCGGCCGAGAGCGCATCCGCGTCGAAGAGGTCGAAGACGACGGATTCGTTCGAGAGCATCGAGAACACGGTGCCGGTGGCGAGGGTGTCGGCGATCGAGCCGGCGCGGATGGCGCCGCGCGCGACCAGCTCCTCCACCGGGCCGGCGGAGCGGTTCCAGACGACGAGTTCGTGCCCCTCGTCGAGCAGATGCCCGGCGATCGCCGCCCCCATCGAGCCGAGCCCGACGAATCCGATCGGGCCGGTGGCCCCGCGGCCGGTCATGCGCCCGGTTCGCCGCGCCCGGCGGCGGTGTTGAGGTGCGACTGCGAGTCACGCAGCGTCGGGAGGCTGCCGCCGACCGTGAAGTACCGCTTGCCGGCCACCAGCAGATCTTCGGCGGGGAACTTCGTGATCACCTGGCACCCGGTGGCGGTCACGATGACCTCCTCCTCGATGCGCGCGGCACCCCAGCCGTCGGCGGCCGGCCAGTACGTCTCGAGGGCGAAGACCATGCCCTCCTTCAGCTCCTCCGGGTGGTCGAGCGAGACCAGACGGGAGAAGATCGGCTTCTCCCAGATCGACAGGCCGACGCCGTGTCCGTACTGCAGGGCGAAAGCGGCCTCCTCGTCGGCGAAACCGAACTCCTGCGCCGTGGGCCAGACGCTCACGATGTCGGCCGTGGTGGCGCCGGGCCGCACCAGGGCGATCGCGCGGTCCATGTACTCGCGGGCGCGCTTGTAGGCATCCTGCTGCGCCGACGACGCCGACCCCACCGCGAAGGTCCGGTAGTAGCAGGTGCGGTAGCCGTTGAACGATCACACTCACCACGCTGCTCACCGGGTACACCATGGAACCGGCGATCTCCAGCCTGTTGCGCGCGCCGCTGACGGGGCTCGGCATCCCCGAGTCGGTGGTGCCCCCCATCAGTGCCACCATCGGCATCGTCATCGCCACGCT
>BADC01000827.1 GCA_000333435.1 Corynebacterium-like bacterium B27
CCCTCATGCCGAGCCACGCCGGGGCGTCGATCGTCACCATCGGTTCGTGGTACGGCCGCTCCGGGCACGCCCTGTTCTCGGCGTACTGCGCNTCCAAGGCCGGCGTCATCAACCTCACGCAGTCCATCGCGGCCGAGCTGGCCGACCAGGGCATCCGCGCCAACGTGGTCTGCCCCGGCAACATCGACACCCAGATGCACCGCAAGGCCCTGAGGAGGAGGCGGAGTCGCGCGGCATCACCTTCGAGCAGATGCGGGACATCGAATGGGCGAAGATCCCGCTCGGCATCGCGGGGCCCGCGAGCACCATCATCGACGCGGTCGAGTTCCTCTCGTCGGCGAAGGCCTCCTACGTCACGGGTGCCTCGATCGACGTCAACGGCGGGGTGCTGTTCCACTGACGGCCGCCGTCAGCATCCGTTCCCTCTCTGTTCCACTTCCCGACGCAAGGAGTATCAGCACATGACCGCACGACTCACCGGCAAGACCATCATCGTCACGGGCGGAGGCTCGGGCATCGGCGCCGGCATCGGCCGGGGCCTGGCCGCGGAGGGGGCGAACGTCGTGCTCGCCGACCTCAACCTCGCAGCAGCCCAGTCGGTCGCCGACGAGATCGCGGGGGCGGGCGGCGTCGCCTCGGCCGTCGAGGTCGACATCACCGACCGGGCGGCCGTGGCCGCCGGCATCGCCCAGGCCGTCGAGGCCTACGGGCGCCTGGACGCCTACTTCAACAACGCGGGCATGAACGCCCCGATGAAGTTCCTCGACATCACCGAGGACAATTTCCAGCTCGTGATGAAGGTGAACGCCCTCGGCGTGCTGATCGGCACGCAGGAGGCGGCGAAGCAGTTCATCGCGCAGGGCGGGGGCGGCAAGATCGTGAACACCGCCTCGATCGCCGGACGCACCGGGTTCGCCAGTTTCGCGCCCTACAGCGCCGCGAAGGCCGCCGTGATCTCGCTGACCCAGGCGGCCGCACGATCGCTGGCACCCGAGGGGATCACGGTGAACGCGTTCGCGCCGGGCGTCGTCGCGACACCGCTGTGGAAGAAGCTCGACGCCGACCTCGAGAAGATGGGCGAGGGCGACGCCGGGTTCGACTCGATGGCCTCGGGCATCCTGCTCGGCCGTCCGGCTCAGCCGGAGGACATCGCGCCCACGGCGATCTTCCTCGCCGCGCCCGACTCCGACTACATCACCGGGCAGGTGCTCCCCATCGAGGGCGGCATGATCCTCGTCTGACCGACCCGAACCACGAACGAGGCGGTGCCCCCTTGGGGACACCGCCTCGTTCGCGTTCGGGGGAACCGCTAGCCCAGCACGGGGGCGTCCAGCTCGATCTGGGCCTTGATGACGCCCTGCTGCGCGGCCGCGGTGGCCACCGCATCCGTCGCCTCCGCCACGCCGTACACGTGGGTGATCAGCGGGGAGAGGTCGATGCCGCTCGTCGCGAGGAAGCGCAGCGTCTGCGGCCACACCCCGGGCGACCCGATCGAGCCCGCGATGGTGAGCTCCTTCGACTGGATGAGGCCGAGCTGCGCGGGTGCCGAGCGCCCGACGTCGATGCCGATGTAGGCGATGCGCCCGCGGAAGGCGGCCAGCTCGAGGGCCGTCGCCATCACCTCGGGGCGGCCGCTGCACTCCACCACCACGTCGGCTCCGCGACCGCCCGAGTGGCGATCCAGCGCCTCCTGGACGGCGTCCGGATGCACGGCCTCCGCCGCGCCGAGCTGCACGGCCACCGCGCGCCGCTCCTCCGACGGCTCCACCACGATCGTCACCGCTCCGAGCGCGGCGGCCGCGGCCGTGAC
>BADC01000826.1 GCA_000333435.1 Corynebacterium-like bacterium B27
GGGTCATCGAGCAGATGCAGGCCGAGCATCCGCTCGGCATCCTCGGCGAACCGGATGACGTCGCCTACGCCATGCTGTTCCTGGCCTCGGACGAGTCACGGTTCACGACCGGGAGCGAGCTCGTGATCGACGGCGGCTACACGGCGCAGTAACGCAGCGCAGGTGCCCGCCCGTCAGAACGGGTTGGCCACCACGAGGTCCTCGGCGGGGTACTTCGTGAGGATGACGGGTCCGTCGGCGGTGACGACGACCTCCTCCTCGATGCGCGCCGCCGAGTACCCGTCGGTGGCCGGGCAGTAGGTCTCCACGGCGAACACCATCCCCTCCTTCAACTCCACGGGCTCCCGGTAGCTGTTCAGGCGCGAGATGATCGGGCGCTCGTGGAGGCCGAGCCCCAGGCCGTGGCAGAACTGCAGGCCGAAGGCCGAGAGTTCGTTCTCGAAACCGAGGGACTCCGCGGTGGGGAACAGGCTCGCGATCTCGTCCGATCCGACGCCCGGCCGCACCGCGGCGATCGCCGTGTCCATCCACTCCCGCGCACGGCTGTAGGCCGCCTTCTGCGGGCCGGTGGCCCGGCCGACGCTGAACGTGCGGTAGTAGCAGGTGCGGTACCCGTTGAAGGAGTGGATGATGTCGAAGAACGCCTGGTCGCCGGGGCGGATGATGCGATCGGTGAAATTGTGCGGGTGCGGGTTGCAGCGCTCACCCGAGATGGCGTTCACGGCTTCGACCTGGTCGGAGCCGTACTCGTAGAGCTTCTTGGCGGCCAGCGCGACGATCTCGTTCTCCCGCACCCCGGGCTTCAGCGCGGCCACGATGTCCGTGTAGACCCCGTCGACCATCGCCGCCGCTTGGTTCAGCAGCATGATCTCGTCGGCGCTCTTGATCTCGCGGGCGTCAAGCATGTGCTGCTGGGCATCCACGACCCGGAGACCCTGCCGTTCGAGCTCGAACAGGAACGGCGGCTCGACGATGTCGATGCCGATCGGTGCGTCGGCGAGGTTCAGGTCGCTCAGCAGTCCCTTGATCTCGGCGACGGCGTCGGCCATCAGTCCGGCGGTGGGGCTGACGGCCCCGCGGAAACCGAGGAAGCCCGGGTGGTTGTGGTCGTGGGCGAGCCACGGCGAGTAGAGCTGGTGGTGCTTGACCGCTGAACCGAAGTCCCAGAGGTGGGGTTCGCCGCCCCGCGTCAGCAGCGCGTAGCGGATCATCTTGTCGCCGAGCGCCCCGCCCACCCAGGTCTGCGTCGTGTACCGGATGTTGTAGAAGTCGAACAGCAGGAACGCGCCGCACTCGCTGGCTTCCAGCGCCGCCATGGCGCGGCTCAGCCGGTAGTCCCGCAGCCGGCCGAAGTCGACCCGCTGTTCGTAGTCGACGGCCATCTGGCCGGGCGTGAGCAGGGGGCGAGGTGGGGTGGGGGCATCCATAGTTCCGGCTCTCCATTGACGTAGGACTGAACACCATGACCGCAAATCGGCCGCGGAATCGAGTGTAATGGCAATTATGGTTG
>BADC01000825.1 GCA_000333435.1 Corynebacterium-like bacterium B27
CGGCTTGACGACGAGCGCACCGCTCGGCCGGGCGCGGCGCCGTTCCGCCGCTCGGCGCCACGCGATGCGCGAGGCGATCACCACGGTCTCCGGGTGCGCCACTCCGAGGCCGGCCAGGAGTTCGCCGAACGCCGCCTTGTCGTGCAGCCGGCGCAGCACACCGATCGGCGGTGCGAAGAGGAGCCCACTGAGGGTCGAGACCGAGTCGGCGCGGCCGGTCGCAGCGGTGCCCGCCACCCCGTCCCCCGGCCCGGCGGCCGCCTCTTCGACCACCGCGGCCAGCCAGAAGATCTCCTCACAGCTCGGCACAACGAGGTCGACGGCGTGGCGCCGCGCGATCCCGCCGACGGCGGCGGCGAACTCCCACGGGCGGAGCCGCGCCGACGGCACGCGGTAGGCCCGCGTCACCACCCGCGACGACGAGGTCAGCGCCGGCTGGCTGTCGGCCACCACGACGGAGTAGCCCTCGTCGGCGAAGCGCCGCGCGAGGTCGAGGGTCGCGGGGGCACGCGAGCCGGTGAGGAGGACGGCGGGCATCCGCCGGTCACACCGCGTTGGAGGCGTGCCAGAGGTTGATGTCCGCCTCGACCGCGAACTCGTCGATGCGGGCGAGCTCGGCGGCGTCGAATGCGAGGTTCTCGGTGGCGTCGAGGTTGTCGTCGAGCTGCTGCACCGAGGATGCCCCGATCAGCGCCGAGGTCACGCGCTCGTCGCGCAGCACCCAGGACAGTGCGAGCTGCGCCAGCGACTGCCCCCGGCCGGCGGCGATGTCTCCGAGCGCACGCACCCGGCCGAGCACCTCGTCGGACAGCATCCGCGACGACATCGACCCTTCGCGGGCGGCGCGCGACGACTCCGGCACCCCGTCGAGGTACTTCGTCGTCAGCAGCCCCTGCGCGAGCGGGGAGAAGGCGATGCAGCCCATGCCGAGCTCGGCCAGGGTGTCGAGCAGTCCGTGCTCGATCCAGCGGTTGAACATCGAGTACGAGGGCTGATGGATGAGCAGCGGCGTGCCGAGGCCGGTCAGGATGCGCGCCGCCTCGGCCGTGCGCTCGGGCGAGTAGGAGGAGATGCCCGCGTACAGCGCGCGCCCCGACTGCACGGCCGTGTGCAGTGCGCCCATCGTCTCCTCGAGGGGCGTGTCGGGGTCGGCCCGGTGCGAGTAGAAGATGTCGACGTAGTCGAGGCCCATCCGTTCGAGGGACTGTTCGAGGGAGGCCAGGAGGTACTTGCGCGAGCCGAAGTTGCCGTAGGGACCTGGCCACATGTCGTAACCGGCCTTGGTGGAGATGATCAGCTCGTCACGGTACGGCTTCAGGTCGGTGGCGAGGATGTGCCCGAAGTTGCGCTCGGCGCTGCCGTAAGGCGGCCCGTAGTTGTTGGCGAGATCGAAGTGCGTGACGCCGCGATCGAACGCTCGGCGCACGATGGCGCGCTGGGTGGCCAGGGGCGTCTCGTCGCCGAAGTTCTGCCAGAGGCCGAGCGAGACAGCCGGCAGCTGCAGACCGCTCCGGCCGGTGCGGCGGTACGGGAACGAGTCGTAGCGGTCGTCGGCGGGGAGATAGCTCATCCGTCGATGATTCCACGGCGCGCTCGATCCCGCCCGGCGACACGACCCGCGTTCAGCCCTCCGTGGCCACCCGCACGCACTCGGCCATGGATCGGTGCATGTACCTCGTCCAGATCGGGCCGATCAGCCGATGCACCACGAAGCGCCGGCGAGGCAGCGGCCGGAAACCGTACGACCAACGGATGACCGACCCGCCCGGTCTCGGCTCGAACCGCCAGGTGGCGACGCCGTCGGAGACCAGCGAGCCCAGGATCTTCGTGTAGCCGCTGATGCGGTAGTCGAACAACCCGACCGCTCCGTCGTCGGCGGGTGGCGCAAACTGTACGAGCTCCTCCCGGAACTGCCCGCCGTCGGAGAGGTGCACCGTGCGCTGTTCGCCCGGATGGTTCCACGGCCCGGTCTGATCCGAGATGCCGCTGACCGCCGGCAGCACTCCGAGATAGCCGCGGAACAGCGTGCTGTCGTCGCGGGGCACCACGCGAGCGAACGCCACGGCGGCCGACACCGGCGCCCGGCCTTCGACGCTGAATTCGACGAGCTCCATACGCCCACCGTATTCCCTGCCCGTACGCTGGAGCCATGCCCTCCTACCGCGTGACCATGATCGTCGGAACCCTCGAACTGGGCGTACGCCCCGAGGAGGTGCTGCCGACCCTCACCCAGGCCATCGCCGACTTCACGACGGTGGAGTCTTCCGACATCGCCGTGGTGGCCGGATCGCCCCGGGTCACCGTGCGGTTCACCGCCGACACCGACGAGGCCGCCTTCCTCATCGCCGAGCAGGGCATCGACGGCGCACGCGTGTCGGCCGAGCCGATCGCCTGGCAGGTCACCCGGCGGGTTCAGGGGCGCTGGGAGTCTCTCGAGTGAGCCGGAGGAACGCCGACAGCGTCGCGAGGTCGGCGGCGTTGATCGGCAGGTGGTCGCCGAGCGCCGGCGAGTACACGAGGTAAGCGGCCCACTTCGCCCGGGAGATCGCCACGTTGAGGCGGTTCTTCATGAGCAGGAAGCCGATGCCCCGCGGCACGTCGACGGCCGACGACGCGGCGAGCGACACGACCGCGACCGCCGCCTCACGGCCCTGGAACTTGTCGACGGTGCCCACCGGCACGTCGCCGAGCCCCGCGGCCATCAGCACGGCGCGGAGCCGTTCCACCTGCGCGTTGTAGGCGGCGACCACGATGACGTCGCCCTGCTCGAGCGGCCGCGTCACGCCGTCACCGGTGCTGTGACCCTCGCCATGCCCCTCGCCGTCGTGCTCGGCCGGATCGGCCCACCCGCGGCCGATCACACCGCGGACGATCTCCACCACCCGCTCCGCCTCCTCGAGCGACTCGGTCGAGTTGCCGTGGTGCTCGACCGGGTGCAGGTGCAGCCCCGGCGCGATGCCGCTGAGGGCCCGCTCGGTCGTGACCGGGAGCTTCGCGTGCAGGGCGCCCTCGTAGGAGAGCTGACTGACCGGCTCGCAGACGGCCGGGTGCATCCGCCAGCTGACGTCGAGGAAGTAGCCCAGTTCGGGCGGCAGCACGTCGTGCCCGTCGGAGAGCCAGCCGAGCGCCGAGCTGTCGACCGGCTCGGGATGGATGCCCTGGGTGACCTGAGGCAGCTGCTGCGGATCGCCGAGCAGCAGGAGGTTGCGGGCGGCGACACTCACCGCGATGGTGTTCGCCAGGGAGTACTGGCCGGCTTCGTCGATCACCAGGAGGTCGAGCTGGCGGCGGCCGACCCGGCCGGTGTTCGTGAAGTCCCACGCCGTGCCGCCCACGACGGCGCCGTGCCGACCACGGGCCCGGGCGAGGAATCCGCCGAGCCCGTCGCGCTGCAGGCGGGTGAACGTGGCGCCGGGCGACTCGCTCGCCTTGCCCACCGCGTCCGGCGAGACCCCGGCCGCCACGATGGCATCGAGCATGTTCTCGACGACCGCGTGCGACTGCGCCACGACCCCCACCGTCCAGCCGTGCCGGTTGACCAGATCGGCCACCACGCGGGCACCGGTGTAGGTCTTGCCGGTGCCGGGCGGCCCTTGCACCGCGAGGTAGGAATGGTCGAGGGCCAGGAGCGAGTCGCGGATGGCGTCGATGGCCCCGCGCGAATCCGCTCGCACCGGCTCCAGCGAACGGCCGTCGCGCCTCCTCGGGGCACGACGGCGCAGCAGATCGACCGCGGCGTCGCGCGGGAACGCGGGCAACCTGTCGGCCAGCCGCTGCCCCCACTCTGCGATGGCGATCTGGAGTGCCGTCGTCTTCGGCGGAGCCGAGGGGGTGACCGCGATCGGCAGCGCCCCGTAGGGGGCGCCATCCATGCTCTGCCGCTCCTCGAACACGTACTGGGTGACGCCGTTCGGCAGCACCACCACGTCGAGCAGCGCGGTGCGCGGATGCGCCACCCGGTCACTCGAGCGGCTTCGCGGTGCGGGCCACGGATGCGGCGGGTCGTACACGAAGAAGCGCCCCGACTCCCCCGGGTCGAGCCGGCTCCCCGGCGCCAGCTGCCCGCGCAGGCGCAGTTCACGGCGGTCGCTGCGGTGCCCGGGCCCGCGGTACCAGTCGGTGTCGACCACCGCCGCCGTCACCACCAGCACGTCGCGGGTGTCTGCCCACTCCTCGACCGGCTGGTCGAGCCGGTTGAAGTGCTCCCACCAGAACGACTTGTCTTCGCGCCGGTGGTAGTCGATGGCCGCCGCGGCCAGGGCGATGGCAGCTTCATCGGGCGTGCGCTCGCCCGGGCGATCCTCCGTGCCCGTGCGCTCCCGCTCCAGCTGGGCGAGTCGAGCCTGGAGTGCTCGGTGCAACGGGCTGGGCTCGAACGGCGCGCCCGCCTCGGTCACGTTGGCGGGCGGCGGCGCGGCGATGAGCGCCGCATCGTCGGTTGCAACGCCGGTGAGCGGCTGGCTCGCGGCACGACCGTCGACGCCCGGCACCACCCCGTTCTCGGCCCCGCGGGCGAGCAGCCAGTCGCGCAGCCGTAGCGTCGAGATGCAGTCGTACTCGTTGTAGTCGGCGATCTCCCGCAGCTGGGCCGCCGCCTCGGCCGCGGCCATCGCATCCGTTCGGCCGCGCTCGCGCAACTGCGCGTAGTTCACGTAGGCGATGATGGAGTCGGCCCCGTTGGTGACCTCGCTGTCGCGGTAGAGCTCGCCCATGTAGAGCGGCTCGAGCTTCTTCAGGCTGTACGAGGGCGAACTCACCCGGATGCTCTTCTTCACCACGGGGTACAGGTCGACCAGCACGTTGCGGCGCAACAACTCGTCGAGCTGCTCCTCTCCCACGCCGTGGCGCGCCGTGAGGGACTGCAGGTGCGCCCGCTCGTAGTTGGCGTAGTGGTAGATGTGCATGCCCGGATGCGCGGCCAACCGCTCGGTGGCGTAGTCGAGGAAGGCACGCAGCGCCTCCCGCTCTTCAGCGTGGTCGTGCGCCCAGAACGGCCGGAACACGGTGCCGTCACCACCGCCGGGCGCATGCTCGACCACCCCGAACAGATAGTCGAGACCCCAGTCGGGCCCGCCGTTCTCGCTGTAGAGCGGGTCGCCCTCGAAGTCGAAGAAGATGTCTCCTGCGTCGGGTTCGGGGATGCCGGCGAGCCCGCGTGGGTCGTGTACGCGGTAGCGCAGGCCGTCTCCGCCCGCCACCTGCATGCGCGCCTGATCGCGGAGGCCGTCGAGGGTGGCTTCGGCGATGTCGGCCACGAGCCCCTCGGACTCGGCGAGCTGGTCGATGGTGGTGATGCCGCCGTCGTGCAGCCGCGTGCGCTGATTCAGCCGCATGCCCGCCACCAGCAGCAGGTCGCGGTGAGCCTGCACTTCGGGGGTGCACACCTCACAGCGCCCGCAGACGGCGTAGCGCGGGTCGCCCCACTGCACCGCGGGCTCGGTGAGCCGCTCGTCGAGCAGCTGCTCGAGCCGGGCCCGGCGGTCGCGGTAGACGGGCAGGATGTCACGCAGCTGATGCGTCGAGGTCGAGCCGTCGCCGAGCAGCAGGTGCACCTCGGGACCGACGGGCACGCCGAGACGCTCCAGCTGGTCGGCGTAGGCGGCCACTTGCAGGAGCGCTGTGACCTTCGCGTGCCGCGCCAGCTTGGTGTCGTAGACCTCGTAACGCGGTGGGGTGGCGGATGCGCCGACCGGGCCGCCTGCATCCGCCGTCTTGATGAGGAAATCGGCGAAGCCGAGGAATCGCCCGTCAGTCGCCATGGTCGCGCCGATGTTGTTTCGCACAGCCATTCGTTTTCGTCCGCGAGGCAGCTGACGAATGATGGTGCTCACTTCCGTGTGGCCTTGAGCCATAAGGAATTCGGCGGTGATGCGGACCAGCGGCAGCTCTCGTCCTCCTACCCGGCGTTGACCGAGCGTCCAGAAGCTGAAGCCACCCGCGCGCAACGGCCGAGCGCTACGGC
>BADC01000824.1 GCA_000333435.1 Corynebacterium-like bacterium B27
CGTGCAGGCACACCGGCACGCCCATCGCTTCGGCCATCGCCGCGAACCGGGACGGTGGGCAGGATGCCGTTCGCGATCGCCGCATCCGGCTGGATGACGTCGAAGCTGTGTGCCGTCAATGCGGCGGCGAACTGCGCAGGGCTGGTGTAGCCCTCGCCGCCCACGATCTGCAGGTCGACCTCCTCGGCCAGACGCGACTGACCGGCGAGGTCGTCGCGGGCCAGCGGCTCCTCGAGCCAGCGCACGCCGACGGCCTCGAGTTCGCGCGCCTCGGCCAGGGCGTCGTCGTAGCTCCACGTGGTGCCCGAGACGTGCGCCGTGCGGTCGACCATCAGCGTGAACCCGGGCCTCGTCGCCGCCAGGATGGCCTCGCAGAGCGGGGCGTTCTCGCCGAGCGGGCGCCAGCAGCGGATCTTGATGCCCTCGAAGCCGGCCGCCTCATAGGCCAGCACGTCGTCGACGATCTCGGCCGTGCTGACCTCGGTCTGGCTAGGGTCGCCCGGCCAGACCAGGGTCGCGTAGGCCTTCAGTGTCGTGGTGCGCGCCCCGCCGAGCAGGGCGTGCACGGGCTCGCCGAGAGTCTTGCCGAGCGCATCCCAAGCGGCGTGCTCGGCGCCGTGCCCGCGGTCGAGTCCGCGGCGGAGCATGCCGTCGATGTCGTGCACCGGGTACCCCTCGGTCGCCTCGACCACGAGCGGCCACACCGAGCGGTCGATCGGCCCCGCGAAGCTGTAGCCGCGCACGCCGTCGGTGGTGGTCATCCGCACCACGGCGTAGCGGTGGTAGTAGCCCGCCTGCACCTGAGCCGGCGTGGCCGGCAGATTGACCGGGAAGACCTCGGTGCGGGCGATGCGCGCGGCAGAAGTTCTCGATGCTGATCTTTCAATCATGATTGTGAACTGTATCGGATGCTCGCGCCGCATGGTCAATCTTGCTCGGTCCCTGAAGTTCAGTTAGCTGAACTTGCTTCCATCAGAATGAACTGACTGCTAAGGTCTCGATGACGCACGACGAGAGGAAGACAGCCATGCGCGCACTGGTCCTGGCCGAATTCGGGCGAATGGCTCTGGCCGAGCACCCGGTGCCCACGGCCGGCCCGGGAGACGCTCTCATCCGGGTGGCTTACACGGGTATCTGCGGCTCCGACGTGCACGGGTACACCGGGCACAACGGGCGGCGCTCGCTCGGTCAGGTGATGGGCCACGAGTCCTCGGGCACCATCGAGGAGTTCGGCGACGAGGCCGGCGGAGCAGCCAACGGGCTCGCCATCGGCGACGCGGTGACGTTCAACCCCGTCGTGCTGCCGGCCGAGGACCG
>BADC01000823.1 GCA_000333435.1 Corynebacterium-like bacterium B27
GGGCCGCCTGGTCGCGGTGCACGCGGTGTTCGAGTCGTACACCGGCCCGCTCTACCAAGGCCGACGTCGACGAGTACCTGCGGCGGGTGAACCGCCCGCACGCGCTGGCACCCCTNCCCGGCACTTACGCCGACCCGGCGATCTCAGGCGGCGGACACGGTCAGTCGCAGACGAGCCACGTGGTGTCGGCCGTGCTGGACACGGTGGCCGCGCGCCCGGTGCGGAGCACCGGTGAGTCGGCCTACGCGGCACCGGGGATGGACGTGGCCAACGCGATCGCCGTTCAGCTGGAGGGCGGCGCGGTCGCGAGCATCCTGTCCTCCGGTGCCACACCGCCCGGACAGCTCGCGCAGCAGAGCATCAGCTACCTCGGCGAACGCGGGTCGCTCCGCCACGACCTCGCACGGGCGACGCTCGACTGGACGACCGTCGACGGCGACGCCGGCCGCGTCGAGCCGGGAGCCGGCGAGTCCACCTACCCGAACGGAGCCCCGGTCACCGCGCTCCTCGACGCGGCTGCCGCCGCGAAGCGCGACGGAACGGCGGAGGGACTCCGCGAGCTCACCCGCGGCGCGGAGCGCGCGGCCTGGGCGGTCGAGATCATCGAGCAGCTCTACCGTCCGGCGGCGGGCGCCTCGACGGTGGACGACTGAGCGGAGCCCGGATGCGCCGGGATCGCGCCGACGAAGCGGTGCGCCCCGCTCGTGACGGCCCAGTGCTCCTCGGCGAGGTGCACGGTCGCAGTGGCGCCCACGGGCACCTCGACGTCGAACTCGACCGTCTGGCCGGTGCGGCGCCAACTCACCGCCGCGCGCCCGAGGGGCGTCAGCACGCTCGCCCTCGCCGACTCGAGCTCGAGCACCGCCGGTGCGATGCGGATGCTCCGCCAGCCCGCCGAGGCGGGGGAGAGGCCGGCCACGCCGGAGTACAGCCAGTCGTCGATGGTGCCGAGGAAGTAGTGGCCGTGCGAGCGGGCATCCGGGCTCCAGTGCTCCCACAGGGAGGTGGCGCCGAGCTCGACCCAGTGCCCCCAGCTCGGGTAGCCGGTCTGCTCGGCGACCGCCAGCGCGGTGCCGGCGTGGCCGAACCGGGTGAGCTGCGGCAGCAGGTACTTCGTGCCGAGCGCGCCGGTGTTGAGGCGATGACCGTTCTCGGCGATCTCCCGCGCCAGGGTGTCGGCGACCGCCTGCCGGTGCTCGGGCGGCAGCAGGTCGAAGGCGAGGGCGAGCACTTGGTGGGTCTGCCGGAAGCCGGCGTCGCCCCGGCCGGCGACCCGGGCATCCTGTGGCGCGAAGAAGGTCTCCACGAAGCGGATGCGCCACCGGGCGGCCTCGTCGGCGAACCGCCGCCCGTCGAGACCGAGCACGCCCGCGGTTCGGGCCGCGATGTCGAGGCAGGCGATCACGAACGCCGAGGCCGCGATGCGCGTGTCTTCGGGCGCGTTTCCGCCGCCCGGGTCGGCGTCGGGGCTCACCCAGTCGCCGAGGGTGGTGTCGGCGATGCGGTCGGGCCAGCGGGCCAGTTCGAATTCGAGGTAGGCGCTCGCGTCGCCCCAGGTGTCGGCGAGCACCCGCACGTCGCCCCGCTGCCGGTAGAGCTCCCAGGGCACGAACAGCAGCGACGCGTGCCAGGTGGGTGCAGGCGTCCAGTCCATGGTCCAGCCGCCGTGCGGCGCGATCACCTCGGGCGCCCCCGAGCCGTGCCGGGAGGCGGCGATGTCGGCCGCCCATTTCGCCAGCAGCTCCTGGCAGTCGAGGTTGAGCAGCATGAACTCCGCGCCGAGCATCCCGTCGCCCGTCCAGCCGTTCTTCTCGTACATCGGGGTGTCGGTCGGCAACCCGTGCAGGTTGTTCAGCACGGTGGCCACGGTGAGTTCGTGCAGCCGGTTCAGCAGCGGGCTCGAGCTGTGGAAGATGCCGGTGCGGGCGACGGCGGTGTGCACGAGCTCGGCCTCGACGTGTGGCCGGTTCAGTGCCGTCACCTCGACGAAGCGGAAGCCCTGGTAGCCGAAGCGCTGCACCCACTCGAGCGGCTCGCCGGCGAGCGTGATGCGGCACTCCTGGAAGCGCCCGGCGTAGTACCCGGCCGGGTCGTCGGCGTCAGGCCGGCCGTCGGCCCGCAGCTTCTCGCCGGCGCTGACGGTGACCACCTCGCCCGGCGCTCCGGCCAGCTGCATTCGCACCCCGCCGGCGATCACCCGCGGAAACCGGAACAGCCACCGGCCCGGCGCCGTCTGCTCCACGTACTCGGGCGCGAACCGCTCCGCCACCGCCACGGGTTGCTGCCGCCGGTTCACGGCCCGGCCGCGGGGGCCGCGCGCGCGGCTCGCCGGCCGCCAGTCGCGGTCGCCGTACCCGGCACGCGAGAAGCCGGGGCGGTCGGCGCGGGCATCGAAGTCCTCGCCGCCGTAGAGATCGTCGTAGCGGGTCGGTCCGTCGATCGCGCGCCACTCGTCGTCGGTGCGCAGCAGCACCTCGCCGTCGGCCACGAGCAGGATGCGCACGCAGGGGTCGTCGTGCCAGGGCGCCGTCTCCCAGTTCCAGGTCGACGCCGAGCTCATGCCGTAGAAGCCCCGGCCGAGTTCGACGCCGAGAGCGTTGGCGCCCGGCACCAGACGGTCGGTGACGTCGGTCACCAGGTACTGCGCCGTCACGTCGTAGTCGGTGAAGTCGGGGGCGAGGGTGAAGCCGGGCAACTCCTCGCCGTTCAGTTCTGGCCGCGCGTACCCGCCGGCCGCGACCACGAGCAGGGCCGACTCGGGCATCCGGCTCACCGTGAACTCGCGGCGCAGCAGCGGCGCAGCGCCGTCGGCCGACGGATGCGCGATCCAGCCGGCACCCCGCCAGTTGCCGTCGAGCACCCCGGTCGTGAACGTCGATTCGGCGACCGTATCGCCGCGGTCGGTGCGCACCGCGACCCGCCAGTCGTACCGTGTCAGCGACCGCAGCTCGGGCCCGTCGTACTCGACGTCGACACCGGGGGCGCCGGACGCGTCCTCCTTGGTCCAGAGCGGGTCGCCCGGGGCCGACAGCACGTCGAGACGCCAGCCGAGCACCTGAACCGGCTCGCCGTCGCCCTCGACCTGCCAGCCGAATCGCGGCCGCACGTCGATGCCGAGGGGCGCCGGGCTGTGCTCGACGGTGAGGCCCGCCAACCGGATGCCCACGGCGCGTCAGCCGATCCGGTACCGCTCGAGGGCGGCGTCGTCGACGTCGAGGCCGAGGCCCGGGGCATCCGGCACGATCACACGGCCGCCCTCGATCCGCCAGGGCGCGCTGCGCAGCACGCTGTCGTTGAGGCTCCAGGCTTCGTCGGGGGTGAGCGCGGGCGGCAGCACCGCGAGTTCCTGCCACTCGGGCCCGATCAACGCGGCGGCCTGCAGCCAGCCGGGCAGGCGCAGTCCGCCGGTGCCGTGCAGGCACACCGGCACGCCCATCGCCTCGGGCATCGCCGCG
>BADC01000822.1 GCA_000333435.1 Corynebacterium-like bacterium B27
CGTTCCCCGGTGTGGTGACGGCCCTCATCTGGTCGTTCCTCTACCAGCCGAACGAGGGCGTCATCAACAAGGCGCTCGAAGCCGTGGGGCTCGGGGGGCTCGCCCAGAACTGGCTCGGCGACCCACACCTGGCGCTCCTCGCGCTGCTGTTCATCGGCTTCCCGTTCGTGGCGGGGCTGCCCTTCCTCATGTTCTACTCCTCGCTTCAGAACATCCCGAAGGAGATCTTCGAGGCGACCTCCCTCGACGGGGTGAACCGCGTGCAGCGCCTCTTCATGATCGACCTGCCGCTGATGGGCCGCCAGGTGCAGCTGCTGCTCGTGCTCGTCATCATCGAGACCTTGCAGTACGGCTTCATCGCCTACATCCTCACCGCCGGCGGCCCCGACAACGCCACCACCGTGCCGGTGCTCCGGATGATCAACGAGGCGTTCTCGGGCGGCAACTGGGGGTACGCCGCGGCGCTGTCGACGACGCTGTTCGTGTTGACCGTGTTCTTCAGTGCCATCGTGGCCCTCGTCCGCCGCCGCGACACCACCACCAACGTGAAGGGGATGTGAGACCGATGGCGACACTGTCCGTCGAATCGCCGGCCCGGGGCGCCCGCCCCCGCCGTAACAGCAGGCGGTCGCGCTCCACCGTGATCGTGCACGTGCTGCTCATCGCCATCGTCGCGGTGGGCCTCCTGCCCTACCTCTTCGTGCTCACCACCTCGGTGAAGTCGAACGAGCAGTTCGCGGTGAGCTACTGGACCCCGACCTTCCCGTTCCACTTCGAGAACTACCTCAGCGCCTGGAACCAGATCGCGCCGTTCATGGCGATCTCGATCATCGTCGCCCTCATATCCATCCTCGGGATCGTCGCCCTCAGCCTGGTGTCGGGCTTCGTGCTCGCCCGGTTCCGCTTCCCGGGGCGGCAGTTCTTCTTCATCATGGTGGTGGCGCTGCTCATGGTGCCGGGCATCGCGAGCCTCATCCCGCTGTTCGTGATGATGCGCGACTTCGGCCTCCTCAACACCCTCTGGGTGCTCATCCTGCCGCGCATCGCGGGCGGCGCCGTGCTCGGCACCATTCTCATGAAGACCTTCATCGAGGGCATCCCGCAGGAGCTGTTCGACGCCGCGCGGGTCGACGGCGCCGGCACCGGGCGGCTGTTCCGCTCGATCATGCTGCCGCTGTCCCTCCCGGTCGTCGGCACGGTGTCGCTGCTGACCGTGATCGGCGTGTGGAACGACTTCTTCTGGCCACTGCTCACCGTCACCAACAACGCGCTGAAGCCGGTGAGCGTGGGGCTGCTGTTCTTCCAGGGGCAGGCGGGCACCGATTACGGGGCCATGTTCGCGGGCTACATGATCGCGAGCCTTCCGCTGCTGCTCCTCTTCCTCTTTCTTTCGAAGTACTTCCTGGCGGGCATCCAGGGAGGGCTCCCCGGTTCGCACTGACCCGCGGGTTCGCAGTTTCCAGAGGCACAATCACAGAAAGGCACTACACCCATGTCACGAAAGCTCACGACGATCACCTCGATCGGGGTGATCGGAGCCGCCGTCCTCGCGCTGGCGGGCTGCGCGCCCGCAGCCGATGAGGGCAAGACCACCATCACCATCGCCGGACCCAATCAGTGGAACACGGATGCGCAGAGCTTCGGCCCCGCGTGGGAAGACCTGGTGGCGCGGTTCGAGAAGGCGGAGCCCAACATCAAGGTGGACACGGTCGTCCTCCCGTTGAGCGAGTTCTACCAGACCCTCTCCACCCAGCTGGCCGCCGGCACGGCCCCCGAGCTGGTGTTCAACCAGGCCTCGCACAAGCCCGACCAGGTGGTCTCGCTCGACGACTACTTCGAAGCGCCGAACCCCTACATCGAGGGCAACACGAAGTGGATCGACGCCTTCAACCCCGACTACATCGGCGGTGACAAGAACGCCGGGCGCAACGCAGCGCTGCACTACGAGTTCGTGCCGTTCAACCTCTACATCAACGGCCTCTACTACAACAAGGACGTGTTCGACGCCGCCGGCATCGACGCTCCGCCGACCACCTACGGCGAGCTGATCGATGACTGCAAGGCCATCAAGGCCGCCGGCTACACCCCCCTGGCCTTCGACAACAGCTACCTGGCCCAGAACAACGTGGTGAAGCCGATCACCTCGATGCTGCTCACCAAGTACTTCGACGAGCTCAACTACTACGGGCCCGACGGCAAGCCGGGCACCTCGAGCCAGATCTCGGTGAAGGACTTCGCGAAGGCCGTGCTCACGGGCGAGTTCACCCCGCAGAACACGCCCGAGATCGGTGAGGCCTACAAGCTCGCCAAGCAGGTCGTCGACGAGTGCGCCACCCCGAACTGGTCGGGCGTCGCCACCACCGGCGCGGCGTTCACCGGCGCGCAGGAGTTCCTCTCCGGCAAGGCCGGCATGTCGTTCGGCGCGAACTTCTCGGCGAACAGCCTCGAGGACGTGGGCTGGGACTACGGCGCGATGCCGTTCCCGACCGTCACGAAGGAGGACAGCCCCCTGGCGACCGGTGAGCCGGCCCGCTCCGGTGCGAGCACCGGTGGCACGAGCTACATGATCCCCGCCACCACCAAGGGCGACAAGCTCGACGCGGCGGTCAAGTTCCTGCAGTTCGCCTCCAGCCCCGACGGCATCCAGCCCTGGCTCGACGCGACCGGCGGCATCCCGGCGATCGCCGACGGCAAGGCCGCTCCCGGACTCGAGGCGCTCACCTCGGGCGAATGGGCGCTGAACCCCACGGTTCCGCAGCCCTCGCTCTCGCCCAAGGCCGTGCTCGGTCAGGCGATCTACACCGGGTACCTCACCGGCAACAAGTCGCTCGACGACGAGCTCACCGAGACCCTTGACCAGTGGACGACCGGAGCCAAGGAAGTCGCGGCCGACGGCAAATGGACGGATGACTGGGTTCAGCAGTAGAACCGGAAATCCCTGATGGCCCGGCCCGCGGTTCGACACCCGCGGGCCGGGCCCGTACCTGGAGGTACTGATGCTCCGAGTCGCACTCGCCGGCAGCGGCTGGTGGGCCCACCACGCCCACCTCCCGGCGATCCTCGCGCATCCGGAGGCCGCACTGGTGGCGGCGGCCGACCCGTCGCCGGAGCGGCTCGCCGCGCTGACGGCGGTCGTTCCCGGTGTGCGCACGAGCGGCACCGTCGAGGAGCTGCGGCGCCGGGGACATCGACGGCT
>BADC01000821.1 GCA_000333435.1 Corynebacterium-like bacterium B27
GTCTCCAGGTGTCGTCGGAATTGGAGGTCACATTCCGGCAGCACGTGGAGACTCGGGGCGAGTGACTACGTGAGGGTGGTGGCCAGGCGGCGGGCGGCCTCGTGGAGCCAGCGGAGAGGGGCGGCCATCGCGGCGGCGGGGGTGCCGGCGAGGGCGGTGAGCGACTCGGCGGCGTCGAAGTCGCGCGGGTCGGCCTGGAGGGCACCCGCGACGAGGCCGGTGCGGGCGCCGGCGGCGCGGGCGAGGCCGCGCACATAGCTCGGCACCTTCCCCGCCTCGGACTGGTGGTCGTAGCGGCCCTCACCGGTCAGCACGATGTCAGCGCCGGCGATGGCGGCGGGCAATCCGATCTCGGCGCCCACGGCCTCGGCCCCGGCCGTGAGCGTGGCGCCCCAGGCCACGAGCCCGAACCCCACACCGCCGGCCGCCCCGGAGCCGGGGGCGGCGGGGTCGGTGCCCCGCGCATCCGCCACCTGTCGTGCGAAGTTCGCCAGGTTCGCCTCGGCCTGACGCTCGAGCGCCGGTTCGATGCCCTTCTGCGGCCCGAACACCGCGACCGCGCCGTGCGAGCCGAGCAGCGGGTTGGTCACGTCGCTCAGCACGGTCACGCCGCCAGGCGGGAGGGGCAGCAGCCCGTCGACCACCACCCGCTGCACCGTCGCCAGCCCTGCGTTGCCCGGAGGCACCGGCACGCCGTCGGCGCCGAGGAACTGGGCACCCAGAACCTGCAGCACGCCCGCCCCGCCGTCGGTCGACGAGCTGCCGCCGATGGCGAGCACGAGCCGGTCGACACCGTGCTCGATCGCGGCGCGGATGGCCTGACCGAAGCCGATCGAATGCGCCTCGAGCGGGCGGAGGGGGTTGAGCAGCGTGATGCCGCTCGTGTTGGCGAGCTCGACCACACCGGTGCCGCCGGCGTCGCCCGGCAGCCACAGCCAGTACGCCTCCACCGCGCGGTCGTCGGGGCCCGTGACCACCACCGGCATGCGGCGGGCGTCGGGGCGGGCGATCGCGAACGCGTCGAGCGCGCCCTCGCCGCCGTCGGCCATCGGCAGGCAGTGCACCTCGTCGTCGGGCCGCTCGGCCCGCCAGCCCGCGGCGAGCGCATCGGCGACCTCGATCGCGGTCGCGGAACCTTTGAACGAATCGGGGGCGACGATGACGCGACGACGGCTCACCCGCCTATCCCCTCACGCGCGCGCGGCGGGTGTCAAATCGCCTCCCGGCCGGGCGCATCCGCCAGCCGGGTTGGCAGAGTGCCCGGAGAGACGGAAGAGTGGGGGCATGAGCTCAGAGACCACCGATGCGCGCGTCCACGTCACCTTCGAGTTGCCGACCGGGGCAGCCGCCGAACTCGCCGCCACCGGGCTCCGCACCTCGGTGTACGCCGGGCCGACCGGAGAACCGCGCAGCGAGCTCCTGCAGAACGTTCAGGGCGCGAGCGGCCTCATCGCGCTGCTGTCCGACCGCATCGACGCCGAGCTGATGGATGCGGCCGGCCCGTCGCTGAGGGTCGTCGCGAACTTCGCGGTGGGCTACGACAACGTCGACGTGCGGGCGGCGGCGGAGCGGGGCATCCTCGTCACCAACACGCCCGGCGTGCTCGACAACGCCACCGCCGACCTCACCCTGGCGCTGCTGCTCGCGACGGCGCGCCGGGTGGTGGAATCGGACCGGTTCGTGCGGGCGGGGAACCCCTGGCAGTGGGAACCCGACCTGTTCGTCGGGCTCGACGTGAGCGGCGGCGCCACGCTCGGCATCGTCGGGCTCGGGCGCATCGGCATGGCGGTCGCGCGGCGGGCGGCGGCCTTCGACCTGCGGATCGTCGCGACCGGGTCGCGGGCGTCGTCGGCCGAGGCGGCGGCGCTGGGCATCCGCCCCGTCGAGTTGCCGGAGCTGCTGGCGTCGAGCGACGTGGTGAGCCTGCACTGCCCGCTCACCGCCGAGACGCGCCACCTCATCGGAGCAGCCGAGCTGCGGGCGATGAAGCCGACAGCTGTTCTCATCAACACGGCCCGCGGCCCGATCGTCGACGAGCTCGCCCTGGTCGAGGCCCTGCGCGATGGCGTGATCGGCGCGGCCGGACTCGACGTGTACGAGTGGGAGCCGGCCGTGTCGCCCGGCCTGCTGACGCTGCCGAACGTCGTCACGGCACCGCACATCGGCAGCGCCGGGCTCGCCACCCGCGAACGGATGGGGTCGCTCGCCGTGCAGAACGTCGCAGCCGTGCTCGCGGGGCAGCCCGCGGTGACCCCGGTGGCGGTGCACGCGTGAGCGCCGCCGACGGCACCGACTCGGGCGAGTTCGCGACCGGCGCCGGGGCGGCTGCGAACCCGCGAGAGCGCGTCGACTGGACCGCGGGGCGCTGGACCACGCCACCGGCCGAGGTGCGTACCGACGGTGACGACCTGCTGGTCACGGCGGTCGAGGGCAGCGATGCCTGGCGCACCACGTCGTACGGGTTCGTGCACGACACCGAGCACGCTCTGCTCACGCCGTTCGAGCCCGACACCGCCGTCGAGGTGTCGTTCGTGGCCGAGCTCGACGAGCAGTTCGATCAGGCCGGCGTCTTCGTGCGCGCGGCCGAGGATCGCTGGGTGAAGGCCGGCCTCGAGCTGTCCGACGAGGAGCTGCAGTTGGGCGCGGTGGTCACGGCGCCGATGTCGGACTGGTCGGTGGCGCCGGTGCCGACGTGGCGCGGACGGCGCGTGACGATCCGGGCGAGCTGGGCGGGCGACGCCCTCACGCTCCGCGCCCGGGTCGACGACGAGCCGTTCCGGCTCGTGCGTGTGCTCCCGTTCACGCCGCCCGCCGATGCGGCGGTCGCCGCCGGCCCGTTCGCCTGCGCACCGACCCGCGCCGGCCTCACGGTGCGCTTTCTCTCGTGGGCGACTACCGCTGCCGACGCGTCCCTCCACTGACCCGACCGCTGCCGGCGAGCGGCCGCCCCGCTCGCGCACCGACCCCCCAGCCCGCTGAGGCGGCAGCCCCCTGCCCCGCAGGGGCGGCCTCTCCCACGCCCTGCCACCACACTCCGTGGCGCGTAACTACGCACATGCGCGCGACCGACCCTGTCTAGCGCGTCGGTCCGCCGCATTCGCGTAGTCACGCGCCACGACGGCGCCGGCGGGTTCACTCGGGAGCACTCACAATGCCGACGCCACACGCACCGGCGTCACGCGCCGGGCCGGGGCCCGACCCGTGCGCGCGCATCCGACGTCGTCAACGGGGTCGGATGCGCGCAGTCCGGTAGGAACTCGTCAGCGGCGCGCCGCCCGACGGCGGGCGACGACGGTCGTCGCCGCTCCCGCCGCCACGAGCCCCAGCGCGAACGCGAGCCCGAGCGGCGAGGCCAGCCCGAGCGGCGACGCCGAGACGCCCGTTGCCGCGAGCTGCGACCCCGGGACTGCGGCCGGCTCCGGCACGGGTACCGGCGCAGGCGCCGGTACCGGCAGCGCCGCCAGGAAGCCCGAGGCGTCGACGAGCCCCGACCCCACGATCTCCGCCGGTTCGAACACCGACGGCAGCGGACTCTTCAGCGGAACCGCGGACGTGTCGAGCGCCGTCCGCACCGACTCGAGTGATGCATCCGGTCGAAGCTCACGACCGAGCGCCACGACGGCCGCGACCGCGGGCGACGCCGCCGAGGTGCCGTAGAACGCGTAGATGCCCGGGCTCACCTCCTGGTCGGCCGAGAAGAAGTTCGTGAACCCGCCGTCCACGCCGGTGACATCCGGCTTCGAGGTGACGAGTGGCGTCGCGAGCGGAGTGGCGATCGGCGAGACCGCCGGGTCGTAGTCGAAGTACTTCGTGGTCGGCCCCGCCGACGAGAACGACTCGACCTCGCGCGGCGAGTCGTAGGGCGCGGCGGCGACCGCGATCGTCTGCGGCGCACCCGCGTGCCCGGTGATCGTGGGGCCGACGACGTCGCCACCCGTGGAGGAGTAGTACTCGACGGCCTGGAGGTATGGGTCGGCGGCGAGCAGGACCTTCAGCGGCGGCGTGACCTCCGACGACGGGCCCGCCATGGTGTTGCGCACGATCACGAAGCCGTAGTCGCCCGCCTCCGTGGGCGTCGATCCGGTCACCGAGGGGATGCCGCTCGCGTTCGGCGGGGTGATCTCGGCGGTGCCGTCGGGTTTGATCAGCCCGAAGTGGAAGGTTCCCGCAGCAGCCCCGACGGGTTCGGCCCAGTGCAGCGAGAAGGTCGCTGCAGCACCCTCAGGAGTGGCCTTGAAGACCATGTCGTCCACCGGATCGGTGCCCGCACCCGGATCGAAGTCCAGGCAGTCGGCGGAGTCGATCCCCTCATCCTCGAGCGCGATGAGCACGGCGGGCGGGCAGGTGGTGGGGCGGTACGCCTCGGTCGCCCAGGAGCTGATCGGCAGGCCTGCGCTGGGGTGACCGGATGCCCCGAGCAGCGTGAAGTTGCCGGCCGCCGACAGGTACGCGACACCATCCCGGCCGACGTCCGAGATGCTGACCCCGATCGGTCCGTCCTGGAAGAACGGGTCGCTGAACATCGTGATGTCGTCGACGATCACGTCGGCACCCGCCGCAGCGAGGTCGGTGATGGCGGTGGCGAAGGTGAGCTCGTCCTGCCCCGACGACGCGAACAGGATGCGCGCACCCGGCGCGATCCCGTGCACCAGCTGCGCCATCGCGCGGCCCTCGTCGGTGCCGGCGCCGATCGCCTCCGTGACGACCTCGACCGGCTGGTCGAATCCGCAGGGGTTGGCGGGGCCC
>BADC01000820.1 GCA_000333435.1 Corynebacterium-like bacterium B27
CACCCGTCGCAACCTCACCCCGCCCAGGGGGAGGCGAGCTACCGGCTCGGTCTCGTGCTCGAGCGCACCGGCGACCTCGCCGCGGCTGCCGACCGCTTCGGCAAGGCGCCCTGGGACGGCGCGTGGGCGCATCCGTCGGCTCTGGCGCTGGCCCGGCTCGCCCTGCGCGCCGGGCGCCCCGCGGCCGCGCTCGCGCACGCCGCGACCGCCCGGCAGACCGACACGCGCAGCCCCGAGGCGCGCCACCTCACCGTGCTCGCGCTGCGCCGGCTCGGGCGCGACACCGAGGCGGCGGCCGAGCTCGCCGCCACCCTCGATGCCGACCCCCTCGACCCCGTCGCGCTGGCGCTCGCCGGCCGCCTCGACGTGGTCGATCCGAAGACCCCGCTCGAGGTCGCGACCTTCTTCGCGCGCACCGGTCACCTCGCGGAGGCCCTCGCGCTCGCGGCCACCCTCGTCGCACCGCGGAACGCCGCACCCGACGACTCGACCGCGCCTGGTGGCGCAGCATCCGACCGAGCGCCCGGAGCAGCCGGGGTGGCTTCGCGGAACGAGGTGAGCGCGCCCGCCCCCACACCCGGCGGGACGGGAACCGCGAACGCACCCGCCGGGACGGGAACCGCTAACGCACCCGGCGGAACGACCGGCTCCCGCGCGCGGCCGCTCACCTTCGGGAACCCGGTGCCGGCCGCGCACTACCTCCGGGCCGTGTGGCTCGACGCCGCCGGCGCCGCGGACGAAGCGGCCGCCGAGCGTGCAGCGGCACAGCAGTCCGACGTCGACTATGCCTTCCCCGCCGGGCTCGACCAGTTCGACGCGTTGCAGGCCGCCATCGCCGCCGACCCCGCGGACCCGGTCGCGCCGGCCCTCCTCGGCGCCTGGCTGCTCGACGCCGGCCGCACCCTCGACGCGCGCACCGCCCTCCAGGCGGCGTCGGCAGCCGGATCGACCGATCCGGTGGCGTGGCGCAACGCGGCCGTCGCCACGGTCAACACCGGCGGCGACCTCGACACCGCCGACGCGTACTTCGCGCGGGCACTCGCGCTCAGCCCCGCCGACCCGCGGCTGGTGTTCGAGCGCGATCTGCTGGCGAGCATCCGCGGGGTGCCCGCCGCCGACCGCCTCGCGGCGATCGAGGCGTACGGGCCGGCCGTACTCGTGCGCGACGACCTCGCGCTCAGCCACCTCGACCTGCTCCTCACGGCAGGCCGCATCGACGACGCCCTGAGCATCCTCACCACCCGCCGGTTCCAGCCCTTCGAGGGCGGGGAGGGCAAGGTCATCGCCGCCTACGACCGGGCGACCATCGCATCCGCCCGCCGTCTGCTCGAGACGGATGCGCGCGCCGCCGCCGATCTGCTGCGCGCCGGTCTCGAGGTGCCCGAGAACCTCGGCGAGGGCCGGCACCCGGCCGAAAGTCTGGCCGAGCGCTACCTGCTGCTCGGCGACGCGCTCGAGCGCCACGGCGACGGGGCCGGAGCGATGGCGGCTTGGGGTCGTGCACGCGCCGGCACGGCGCCGCTCGCGGTGGCACCACGCCCCGTGGCGGCGGGTGACTTCTGGGTGGGCGTCGCGCACCTGCGGCTCGGCGAAGAGGCTGAGGCCGAGGGGATCTGGCGCTCGCTCGAGGAGCGCGCCGACGAACTCGAACGCGCGAAGGCGCAGCCGGACTACTTCGCCACGTCGCTGCCCGAACTGCTGCTGTTCGACACCGACACCGCCGCCGCCCGGCGGCACGCCGCCGCCGAACTGCGAGACTTGGCACAGAGGGGCCGAGCTCTCACTCGAGGGGAGGACGCCGCGTGACCGACCTCCCCGTCACCCCGAGCACCGCCACCGCGCCTGCTGCCCCACCGGGCGCGGCCCCGCGTTACCTCGGTTCGGGCGCGGCGAGCGCCCCCGACGCCTCTGCGCTCACCGGCGCGGTGCCCGCTCACCTCCCCCAGCGCCTCGCCATCACGCTGTGGGACTTCTCCTGGTACACCCGGGCCGAGCCGGGCGGCCCCTTCGCCGACCTCGACGCCGCCTGCGCCCAGGCGGTCGACCGCGGCTACAACGCCATCCGCATCTGCGCCGCGCCGCTGCTGTTGTTCGGCGAACTCAGCGTCGACGGCCGACGGCTGGCCGACCTCGCCGGCGACCTCGAGATCGAGGGCCTCGGTGCCGCCCCGCAGGGTGGCTACTTCGGGCAGCGCACCCGCTGGTACGACACCCCGGGCGGCTACCGGCTCGACCTCCGCGACCGTCTCCTCGAACTCTTCGAAGCCGCCGAGCGCCACGGACTCGTCGTCATCCTGGCCAGCTGGGAGTACCAGCAGTCCCCCGCCTTCGCCCGTTCCAGCGACTGGTTCGAGGCCATCGACGCGGTGCCGCTCGACGCCCGGTACGCCCTGCTCGGCGCATCCTGGAACCGGATGCTCGACTTCCTCACCGCCGCCGGCCACCGCGACACCATCGCGCTGGTCGAGCTGCACAACGAGGTCGACTTCTCCATCCTGCCGCCGCTCGCCCACGGATTCGAACAGGGGCAGGGCGGGAGTGCCGAGCTCGTGCGGCTGCGGCGCGCGCATCCGGACCTGCTCGTCACTGCCAGCTACGGCAAACCGCCCCACCTCGCGATGCACCACCTGCCCGAGGGGTTCGGGGCGGCGCAGTTCCACGTCTACAGCTACGGGGTGCTGGATGCCCTGCAGAAGCTCGTCGACATCCGGTCAGAAGGGAGCGCCGACTTCCCGAACGCGATGCTGTCGTCGCTGCTGCGGCCGGATGCGCCCACTCCCGCCGAGTACGGGCGCGCCACCGCGTGGAAGTATCGGGCGACCGTGGTGACCGATCAGATGATCTACGGCTACGACTGGCTCGACGCCGCCGCCTGGGACGCCTGGCTCGACGCCCACTACGAGCAGTACCGGGAGGTGATGGCGCGCGAGATCGAATCGCGGGTGATCGCCGTCGCGGAGTGGGCGCGCTGGAAGCAGGTGCCGGCCGTGGTGGGTGAAGGCTGGATCGGATACACGCCGCTGCACGGGCGCTTCGAAGAGGGGCCGGCGGGGCGGGCATTGGCCGAACACGGCATCCGCACCGCGCTCGAGTACGGCGTGTGGGGCATGGTGCTCTGCTCGAACGCGGCTCCGCACCACCCCATGTGGGCGGACGCGGAGTGGCAGCGGGGGATGAATGCGGAGGTGTTGGGGCGCTAGCTGCTGTGCTGGCTGCCGGGCGGCCCGGGCTTCGCTCGGGCTGCCCGGGCGGCGCCGGTCCTTGCCCGGCGCCGGGCGATATGTGAGGGCGCGGTCGAGGGGCGCGGCCTGCGGTCGCACCCCTCGGCCACGCCTCCACTTGGGTCGTCGAGTACGGCTGTTGCGTTCGCCC
>BADC01000819.1 GCA_000333435.1 Corynebacterium-like bacterium B27
GAGCGCATCCAGCTTCCCGCCGCCCCCGCCGAGCAGCAGGCGCTGATCGAGGCCGGCGGAGTGGCCTGCTGGAGCGAGCCGGTGGAGATCGGCACCTACGAGCCCGCCGACCCCGACCGCTACCCGCTCTTCCTCGACCGGCGGGTGTACCAGGGGTCGAGCGGGCGGGTGTACCCCATCCCGTTCGTCGATCGCATCGCCCAGCAGAAGACCACCCGGCGGTGGGAGGCCATCCACCTCGAGAACCGCTGGGTGCGGCTGATGCTGCTGCCGGAGCTCGGTGGGCGCATCCACATCGGCGTCGACAAGACCAACGGCTACGACTTCTTCTACCGCAACAACGTCATCAAACCCGCGCTCGTCGGACTGGCCGGGCCGTGGATCTCGGGCGGCGTCGAGTTCAACTGGCCGCAGCACCACCGCCCGGCCACCTTCCTCCCCGTCGAGACGTCGATCGCCCGGGCCGGCGACGACGACGTGACGGTGTGGCACTCCGACCTCGATCCGTTGCAGCGGATGCGCGGAAGTCACGGTGTGCGCCTCCGCGGAGACCGGTCGACCGTCGAGGTGGCGGCGCGGCTGTACAACCGCACCGACGAGCCGCAGACCTTCCTCTGGTGGGCGAACGTCGCCGCGCGGTCGGATGGGCGGTACCAGTCGTTCTTCCCGACCGACGTGCGGTTCGTGGCCGACCACGCGCGGCGGGCCATCACCGCCTTCCCGCGCGCCGACCGGCCCTACTACGGGGTCGACTACCCGGCCCTGGCGGATGCCGCGCATCCGGAGGCCGACCGGCTCGACTTCTACACCAACATCCCGGTGCCGACCTCGTACATGATCACCGACACGGCCGACAGCTTCTTCGGCGGCTACGACCACGATGCGCGCGCCGGCTTCGTGCACTGGGCCGACCGGTCGATCGCGCCGGGCAAGAAGCAGTGGACCTGGGGCAACGGCGCCGTGGGGCGCGCCTGGGACGCGCAGCTCACCGACCACGACGGGCCGTACGTGGAGCTGATGGCCGGGGTGTTCACCGACAACCAGCCCGACTTCAGCTACCTCGCGCCCGGTGAGACGCGGGAGTTCAGCCAGTTCTGGTACCCGATCCGCGAGTCGGGTCCGGTGCAGCAGGCGACGCGGGAACTCGCGGTGAGCGTCGCGCTGATGGGGCCGGGCGAGGTGGGCGACGCCGTTAGCGCGGCTGCCGTCGGCGTTGCGGGCGACGGGGTGCATGCGCGCGTCCGTGTCGGCGTGGCGAGCGCCGTGGTCGCCGAGCGGGCCGTCGTGCTCCTCGAGCAATGGGGAGCGGTGGCCGGCGAGTGGGAGACGGCGCTGTCGCCGGCCCAGCCGTTCGTCGGCACCGCCGCCGTCGAGGCGGGCGAAGCGGATGCCGCTGGCACCGTCGACGGGCTCGGCCTCCGGGTACGGGTGCTCGTCGACGGTCGCGAGGTGGTCGCCGCCGGCGCGGAGGCCACGGCCGATGTCGCAGCCCGGCCGCATGCCGGGGCCGCAGGCGATGGCGGCACGCGGGCGCCGGAGCCGGAGCCGGAACCGGAGCCGGAGTCATGGTTGCCGGCGGCGCCGGAGCACCGGACAGCCGAGCCGTGGGTGGCGACCGAGCCGCCCGCGCCGGAGGACATCGCGAGCGTCGACGAGCTCTACCTCCCCGGAGTGCACCTGGTGCAATACCGGCATCCGACGCGCTCGCCCATCCCCTATTTCGGGGAGTGCTGCGGGGCGA
>BADC01000818.1 GCA_000333435.1 Corynebacterium-like bacterium B27
GAGGCACCGACGTTCGACGACGACCAGAAGCCGCTGCCCGGCGTGCAGTCCCTCGCGGGCGGGCCGTTGCAGACCGCCATGTCGGTCGCGACACTCATCAACCAGTGGAGCGAGTTCGACCAGGCGGCCGACGTCTACGGCGGGTACGTCGTGGCCGACAGCCCGCCGGCCGGGCTCGATGCCATCTCATCGCCCGAGCCCCAGCGCTCGGTGGAGCTGAACTGGCTGAACATCTTCTACGCCGCCGAGTGGGTGGTGTTCGCCGGCTTCGCGATCTACCTCTGGTACCGCCTCGTCCGCGACACCTGGGAGCGCGAGCAGGAGGAAGCCGCCGATGCCGCTCCGGATGCGCGGGTAGGCTAGATCCATGGCCCTCGAACCCAAAATGAAGGACTTCCCGCGCATCCGCGGGGCCCTGAAGTTCTACCAGGTCGCCTCCGTCATCACGGGAACGCTGCTGCTGCTGCTCTGCGCCGAGATGCTGCTCAAGTACACGCCGATCGCCCTCGAACTCGAGCTCGGCGGCCCGCACGGCTTCCTCGCCCTGGTGCCCGCCGGGACGACGGTGGCGGTGAACCTGAGCCTCGGCATCCTGATCGTGCACGGCTGGTTCTACGTCGTCTACCTGTTCTCCGACTTCCGGCTGTGGAGCCTCATGCGGTGGCCGTTCCTGCGCTTCATCGTCATCGCCCTGGGTGGCGTCATCCCGTTCCTGTCGTTCTTCCTCGAGGCGCGCATCGCCCGCGAGGTCAAGGCCTACCTGGCCCGCCGTGAGGCCGAGGCCACCGCACCCGAGACCGTGGAGGCATCCCATTAGCGGTTCAGACACCCCCGCCCACGACGAGCTGACCCGGCCGGTTCTGGTCGTCGACTTCGGCGCCCAGTACGCACAGCTGATCGCGCGCCGCGTGCGCGAGGCGAGCGTCTACTCCGAGATCGTGCCGCATGACATCAGTGCGGCCGAGGTGGCGGCGAAGAACCCGGTGGGCATCGTGCTCTCCGGCGGCCCGTCGAGCGTCTACGAGCCCGGGGCGCCCGCCTTCGACTCGGCGATCTTCGACCTCGGCGTGCCGGTGATGGGCATCTGCTACGGCTTCCAGGTGATGGCGCGTGCCCTCGGCGGCGAGGTCGCGCAGACCGGCGCCCGCGAGTACGGGTCGACCGACATGGCCATCGACGGCGACGGCGGGTCGCTCCTGGGCGAGCAACCTCCCGCGCAGACGGTGTGGATGAGCCACGGCGACTCGGTGGTGCAGGCGCCGGAGGGCTTCGAGGTGCTGGCGAGCACGGCATCCACCCCGGTCGCCGCGTTCGCGAACCCCGACCGCCGTCTGTACGGCGTGCAATGGCACCCCGAGGTGAAGCACACGCAGTTCGGGCAGAACGTGATCGAGAACTTCCTGCACCGCGCCGCCGGCATCCCGGCCGACTGGAACCCGGGCAACGTCATCGCCGATCAGGTCGCTGCCATCCAGGCTCAGGTGGGCACCGGCCGCGTCATCTGCGCGCTCTCCGGCGGGGTCGACTCGGCGGTGGCCGGTGCACTCGTGCACAAGGCCGTCGGTGATCAGCTGGTCTGCGTCTTCGTCGACCACGGTCTGCTGCGGCAGGACGAACGGCGTCAGGTCGAGGAGGACTACGTCAAGTCGACCGGCGTGCGACTCATCACGATCGATGCTCGCGAGCAGTTCCTCTCGGCGCTCGCCGGCGTGAGCGACCCGGAGCAGAAGCGCAAGATCATCGGGCGTGAGTTCATCCGCACCTTCGAGCAGGCGCAGGCCGAGCTCGTGGCCGAGGCGGCGGCCGACGGTGACCCCATCCGGTTCCTGGTGCAGGGCACGCTCTACCCCGACGTCGTCGAGTCGGGCGGGGGCAGCGGCACCGCCAACATCAAGAGCCACCACAACGTGGGCGGATTGCCCGAAGACCTGCAGTTCGAGCTGGTCGAGCCCCTGCGCGCCCTGTTCAAAGACGAGGTCCGGGCCATCGGCCGCGAGCTCGGTCTGCCGGAGGAGATCGTGAGCCGGCAGCCGTTCCCCGGGCCCGGTCTCGGCATCCGCATCGTCGGCGAGGTGACCTTCGAGCGCCTGGAGCTTCTGCGCAAGGCGGATGCGATCGTGCGTGCCGAGCTGAGCGCCGCCGGCCTCGACGCCGAGATCTGGCAGTGCCCCGTGGTGCTGCTGGCCGACGTGCGCTCGGTGGGCGTGCAAGGCGACGGCCGTACCTACGGGCATCCGATCGTGCTTCGCCCGGTGTCGAGCGAAGACGCGATGACCGCCGACTGGACGCGCGTGCCCTACGACGTGCTCGCCCGCATCTCGAATCGCATCACCAACGAGGTGGAGGGCGTCAACCGGGTGGTGCTCGACGTCACGTCGAAGCCGCCGGGCACTATCGAGTGGGAGTGACCTCCGGCGCCCGTGGTGGAGTTCTCCGCCACGGGCGCTGTGTCGTCAGCCGGCTGACGAGCCATTCGAGCGGGCCCTGCTCGAATCGCAGCCGCCACAGGCTGGTGAGAACCAGCGTGGGCACGGCGAGGGCGAAGAACAGCGGCAGGCTCTGCCAGGCCAGGTAGCCGACGTCGTCGGCGTTCTCGATGACGGCCCAGATGACGACGATCTGCGCGCAGTAGACCGTGAGCGGCATCGACCCAGCGGAGGAGAGCGGCCAGAGCAGGCGGTCGGTCGTGCGGCGTACGCGGTCGGGTGAGGACTCCGAGAGCCACACCAGCGCGCCGATCACGGCCACGGCGACGCCCCCGGAGGCGAGCACCTCCGCGGTGCTGTCGTCGTGGGCGAAAACCGGGTTTCCGACGAGGGCGGCGACCAGATAGCCCGCCGTGGCCACAACCGAGCCCATGACCACGAGTGCGACCTGAACCGTGAGGCGCCGGATGCCTGTGCGCGCGATGAGCAGGCCGATCGCGAGGTAGGCGAGCCACACCGGTGCCGGGTACGTGCCGTCGACCCAGCGCTCGGGGAAGTACAGCCAGGCGCCGTCGAGCACGTGCCGGGCTTCGGCCGACGCTCCGTCGATCGCGGTGGTCACGGCGTCGACGACGATCGGGCCGAGCAGAGCGGCGGCTGCCGCAACGGTCGCGATGAGCCAGCGCGGCGCGTAGATCAACGGGAGTGCGAGGAGGAAGAGGAACCCGTAGGTGTCGAGGATGATGGCGATCGGGGTGCCGAAGGCGGTGAGCGCGATGCCGAGGGCGATGAGCACCAGGGCGCGGACGGCGACGACGCGGGCGGCGCGGCCCCGGGCATCCGGTGCCACTCCGCGGGTGCCGCCCGTCATGAGTCCGAGCGAGACGCCCGCGATGGTGGCGAAGAGGATCGAGGAGCGGCCGTCGAAGACGGTCTCGGCGTCGGTCTCGGGCACGGTGTGGGCCACGAGCATGCCGAGGAGGGCGAGGCCGCGGGCGACGTCGAGGCCGACAATGCGGGTCGAGCGCGGTGCCGAGCTGGTCGTGAAACGCGGAACGGGGCCATCCATCAGGATGACCCCGTTCTCTCGATGTTTCCGGGTGGCTGTGTCAGCGTCAGCGTCAGCGCGTCAACTGCGGAAGATGGCGATGATGCGCAGCAGCTCGAGGTAGAGCCACACCAGCGTCAGCACCAGGCCGAAGGCGCCCGACCAGCCGTACTTGCGGGGAGCACCCGACTCCACGCCGCGCTTGATGGCGTCGAAGTCGAGCACGAGCGAGTAGGCGGCGAGCAGCACCGCGAACAGGCCGATGACGATGCCGAGCGGGATGCCGAAGATGACGGCGCCGCGCAGGCCCCACGGGTCGGTGACGACACCCGTGATCATGAGCACGAAGTTGAGCAGCGAGAACAGCCCGTAGCCGACGATCGCGATGAGGAAGACCTTCGTGGCCCGCTTGGACGCCCGGATCTTGCCGCTCGCGAACAGCGCCAGCGTGACCGCGAACACGGCGAGGGTGGCGAGCACGGCCTGGAGCACGATGCCCGACCACCGTGACTCGAAGAAGCCGGAGATGGCGCCGACGGCGAGGCCTTCGAAGGCGGCGTAGAGCAGGATGAGCGGAACCGACGGCTCGCGACGGAACGCGTTGATCAGGCCGAAGACGAGGCCGCCGATCACACCGCCGATCATGAGGCCGAGGCCGAGCACCGTGGGCACGGGGTAGTTCGCGAGGAAGCCCACCGCCGCCGTGGCCAGCAGCACCACGAACATCAGAGCGGTCTTGACGATGGTGTCGTCGTAGCTCATACGATCGGTCTGCGACGGCGTCGCGGCCGGGCGGTCGTACATGTCCTGCAGACCCTCGGCCGAGATGGTCGGGACCTGAGCCGCAGCGCCCTTGCCGTTGAACACCGGATTTTTCGCGAAGGCGGGGTTACTGGAGGTCGGTTCAGCCATGTCAGTCTCTTCTGTGTGGGGAACGTGAACGTGGACTCTTCCAACTTAGTCCACCCTCACCAGGAACTCTCTGGTAGTCCGCCGAATTCCCGCCGTATACCGGGCTGGATACCGTTCCGCGTCAGCCGGTCGGCGTAGCGTGTCAGCGTGATGGATTCCGCGCGTGCACTGCCCCTCGTCATCGGCCACCGCGGCGCGAGCGGCTACCGGCCGGAACACACGGCGTCGGCCTACGAGCTCGCGTTCGCCCTCGGGGCGGACGCCGTGGAGCCCGACGTGGTGGTCTCGCGGGACGGCGTGCCCGTGGTGCGGCACGAGAACGAGATCTCGGGCACGACGGATGTCGCCGCGCATCCGGAGTTCGCCGGCCGACGGTGCACCAAGGAGGTCGACGGGCAGGCAGTGACGGGGTGGTTCGTTGAGGACTTCACCTGGGCGGAGCTGCAGACCTTGCGGGCGCGGGAACGACTGCCCGCCGTGCGCGCGTCGAGCGCGAGCTTCGACGGGCGGTTCGGGCTGCTGCGGCTGGCGGATGTGCTGCGCATCGTCGACGAGGCGGGGGAGGGGTCGCCCGGTGGTGCACCCCTCGCTGTGGTGGAGGTGAAGCACGCCAGCTACTTCGCCTCGATCGGGTTGCCGATCGGCGAGATCGTCGCGGCGGAGCTCGCGGCCGCGGGCTGGGGCGCGCAGCCGGAGCGGCTCGTGATCGAGAGCTTCGAGAAGACGGTGCTGCTGGAGTTGCGTCGTCTCGGGGTTCCCGCGACGTACACCTACCTCCTCGAGGCGGCGGGGGCTCCGTTCGACGTGGTGGCGCGGGAGGGGGCTGCCGCCGCCGAGTACGCCTCGCACCTCACCGATGCGGGGCTCGCGGCGCTCGTGGGCGAGGTGGACGGCATCAGCGTCGACAAGGCGATCATCATGCCGCGCGACCTCGCGGGGGCGTCGCATCGCACCTCGGATGTGGTCGCCCGCGCCCATGCCGCCGGGCTCTCGGTGTTCACCTGGACGCTCCGCGCCGAGAACCGGTTTCTGCCCCGGAACTACCGGACGGGGCACGACAAGGCGGCGTTCGGGCGCTGGGAGGAGGAGTTCCGGGCCATCATGGCGACCGGCGTCGACGGCGTGTTCGCCGACCAGCCCGACCTCGCTCTCGCGGCACGCGGCGGTGTCGGTGGCGCGGCCTAAACTTGGGGCAGCATGAGCGACACCACTGAAACCACTCCCCGGATCACGCCCGTCGTGGTCGGCCACGCCGGTGCGGATGCGGGCGACGACGAGCTGCTCGAGGGCCTCAATCCCGAACAGCGCGAGGCGGTCGTCTACCGTGGCCCGGCGCTCCTCATCGTCGCGGGCGCAGGCAGTGGCAAGACCCGGGTGCTCACCCACCGCATCGCGAGCCTGATCAAGGGCGGCGAGGCCTGGCCGAGCCAGATCCTCGCCATCACCTTCACGAACAAGGCGGCGGCCGAGATGCGCGAGCGCGTGGGGCAGCTGCTCGGCCGGGTGGCGGAGGGCATGTGGATCTCCACCTTCCACTCGGCGTGTGTGCGCATCCTGCGCCGTGAGGCCGAGAACTTCGGCTTCACGAAGAGCTTCACGATCTACGACTCGCAAGACACGCGCGCGTTGGTGAAGCGCATCATCAAAGACCTCCAGGCCGACACCTTCGGGTTCACCGTCGCGCAGGTCACCGGCAAGATCTCGAAGCTCAAGAACGAACTGACCGACGCCGAGAGCTATGCCCGTCAGGCGAACTTCTCCGACCCGAACGACGCGATGTTCGTCGAGATGTTCCGGGCCTACTCGCGGGCGCTGCGCGACGCCAACGCGTTCGACTTCGACGACCTGATCAGCCAGACGGTGTTCCTGTTCCGGGCCTTCCCGCAGGTGGCGGAGAAGTATCAGCGGCGGTTCCGGCACATCCTGGTCGACGAGTACCAAGACACCAACCATGCGCAGTACGCGCTCATCCGCGAGCTCACCAAGCCGCCGGAGTCGAACGAGCTGGCGGGCATCGCCGCGTTCGGTGGCGGCGGGGCGTCGCTGACGGTGGTGGGCGACTCGGATCAGTCGATCTACGCGTTCCGCGGGGCCGACATCCGCAACATCGTCGAGTTCGAGCGCGACTTCCCGGGCGCGCAGGTGATTCTGCTGGAGCAGAACTACCGGTCGACGCAGAACATCCTGTCGGCGGCGAACGCCGTCATCTCGAACAACTTCGACCGCAAAGACAAGAAGTTGTGGACGGCGGTGGGCGACGGCGAGAAGATCGTCGGCTTCACCGGCTACTCGGGGCACGACGAGGCGCAGTTCGTGGCCGACGAGATCGCGAAGCTGCACGAGAGCGGCACGCCGTACAACCAGATCGCGGTGTTCTACCGCACGAACTCGCAGACCCGAGCGCTGGAGGAGATCTTCATCCGGTCGGCGCTGCCGTATCGGGTGCTGGGCGGCACGAAGTTCTACGAGCGCGCCGAGATCAAAGACGCGATGGCCTACCTCACCTCGGTCGCGAATCCGTTCGACGGGCTGGCGCTGCGGCGCATCCTGAACACCCCGAAGCGCGGGATCGGGCCGGCCACCGAGACGCAGCTCGCCTCCTTCGCCGAGCGCGAGAACGTGAGCTACCGGGAGGCCATGCGTCGTGCCGCGGAGCTGGGGCTCGGGCCGAAGGTGACGGGCGCCATCCTGCAGCTGGCCGCGTTGCTCGACGAGGCGACCGAGCTGGTCGACCCCGAGCGGCTCGGCGGGCAGGCACCCGTGAGCGAGGTGCTCGCGCTGCTGATGGAGAAGAGCGGGTACGTCGCGAGTCTGCGGGCGACCCGCGACCCGCAGGACGAGGCGCGGGCCGAGAACGTGGAGGAGCTCCTCGCGGTCACCAAGGAGTTCAACCGCAACAACCCCGACGGCACGTTGCTCGACTTCCTCACGGAGGTGTCGCTCGTGGCCGCGGTCGACGATCTCGACGACTCGAGTGGCACGGTCTCGCTCATGACGCTGCATACCGCCAAGGGGCTGGAGTACGACGCCGTGTTCCTCACCGGTGTGGAGGAGGATCTGCTGCCGCACCGCATGTCGGCCGGCGAGCCGGGCGGGCCTGCCGAGGAACGGCGGCTGTTCTACGTGGGCATCACGCGGGCGAAGAAGCGGCTCTTCCTGTCGCTCGCGATGACGAGGGCGCAGTTCGGGGAGACGGCGGTGGCGATGCCGAGCCGGTACCTGCAGGAGATTCCGGCGGAACTGATCGAGTGGATTCAGTCGCCGGGCATGGCGACGTCGCGTGGTGGCACCGAGCCCCGTGCGCTCAACGCCGGGCGCGGGCGCGGCGGGTACGGATCGGGGTCGGGCGGCTCTGGGTCTGGCGGTTCTCGTTGGAATTCCGACTCGGGGTACGGCATTCCGCCGGGGCCGCCGCGACCGAAGACGGAGTGGGCCAACCGGGTCACCGGCCAGGTGCGCGACAACGGCGACCTCGAGTTGCAACCTGGTGACCGCATCCGGCACACCGACTTCGGCGAAGGCCGCGTGAACCAGGTGACCGGCGAGGGCGCGAAGCGCGTCGCCCACGTGCAGTTCGAGGCGGCGGGCCCGAAGAAGCTCCTCATCAAGATCGCCCCGATCGAGAAGCTGTAGCGCCGCCCCGTCTGCCCGCCCCTGTCCCGGGTGCCGCGCGCGCCGCTGCTTCGGCACGGGTGACCCCATGCTGGGCCCGCTCAGCCAGCCGAAACGACGGACTTCCGCCGCCATCGACGGCAACGACGGACCCTGAGCCCGTACCTGCGCTGAACCTCCGTCGTTCTGGTTGCGGAGGTGCCGCGCTGGTCGTCGGGCCTGTGGCGTTCTGGGTGCGGCAGGCGGGCGCGCTGCCATGCCGCCGCCACGCCGGCGGGTGCTCCAGCGCGCGGGGACGAGGCACGCGCGCGACGGCTGGGTGCTCGGCGCGGCCGGCGCCGGTTGTGGGGCCGGGGGCCGGTGGGTGCGGGTCGGCGTGGCGGGGTGCGGGGCGCCGGCGGGTGGGTCAGCGCCACCGGCGGGTGGCGGCGGCTACGCCTGCCAGGCCGGCGATGATCGCCAGGACTGCCAGCGTGGTGGACATCGCGGTGGGTGAGGCGGCGGTGCCGGTCTGCGCCAACTGGGTGGGCTGCGGGGGCGCGGGCGGCGCCGGCGGCTGCGTCGTCGGCGGTTGTGGGGCGGGCGGGGTCGGAACACCCGGGGGAGGGGTCACCGCCACCGACTCCGACTCGTGCACCCGGTGGTCGGCGAACGGCGGCACCAGCACCGCGGGCGGGGGCTCTGTCACAGCGCGCCTTCCCGAGTTCGCGGGTCGCCCTGTCGGGTGCGCCGCAGCGGAGCCGGCAGGCGACGAGAGACCGGAAGCGGCGGGTGAAGGTGAGGCCGAGCCGGGGGAGGAGAACACGAAGTAGTAGAAGCCCGGGGCGGAGACGTCGATGCAGGGTGAGGCGTGCTCGCCGTCGGTCGCGATCACCGTGGTGACCGTGCCCGCGACGGGGAAGTCGGCCCAGCCCTCGGGGGTGGTGCCCGGTTCGGGTCGGGTGGCGAGCGGGCCGAGCAGCGTCGAGGTGACCGTGATGGGGTCGGCGCCCGTCGGCAGCCCCGAGACGACCAGGCGGTCGTGTACGCATTCGTGGCCGGTGACGGAAGACGTGGACGCGACGGTCGCGATGGCGGGAGTGGCAGGCACCACCGTGGTCTCCTGTGCCACGCCGAACCGCGACACCCACCCCTGC
>BADC01000817.1 GCA_000333435.1 Corynebacterium-like bacterium B27
TCTGCTGCTGTCACCTCGGGCTGGAATTCGACCAGGACGAGTTCTTCGGCAACGCCGGCAAGCTCATCATCTCCGGCGGCTCGTACATCGCCATCAACATGGTGGTGGGCTTCGGCTTCGGGTTCCTGGTGGGCTGGGGCACCCGCGAGGCGCTCGTCATCGCGGGCATCACCGCGACCTCGTCGAGCGCCATCGTCACGAAGCTGCTGATCGAGCTGAACCGGCTGGCGAACCGTGAGACGCCGATGATCCTCGGTGTCACCGTCGTCGAAGACGTGTTCATCGCCATCTACCTGGCGATCGTCTCGGTCGTGCTCTCGGGCGAGACCGAGATCTGGCCCGTGGTGGGCAAGCTCGTCATCTCGTTCGTCTTCCTCGTCGTGATGTTCGCGGTCGCGCGCTGGGGCGGCAGGTTCGTCTCGCGCATCTTCCGCACGAAAGACGACGAGCTGTTCACCATCCTCTTCTTCGGCCTGGCGATCATGTTCGGCGGCCTCGGCGAGATCCTCGGGGTGACGGATGCGATCGGCGCGTTCCTCATCGGCCTGGTGCTCGGCGCCACCCGCTACCGCAACAAGATCGAGAACATCGCCATCCCGCTGCGTGACGTGTTCGGCGCGTTCTTCTTCCTGAACTTCGGGCTCGGGCTCGACCCGTCGAAATTCCCGCAGGTCATCGTGCCGGTGGTCATCGCGGTGGGGCTCACGATGGCGCTCAACATCATCGCCGGCCAGTTCGTCGCCTGGCTGAACGGCCTGGGGCCGCAGGCCGGCATCAACACCGCCGCCATCCTGCAGAACCGCGGCGAGTTCGCGCTCATCCTCGCGACCCTCGCGCTGGCTGCGGGGCTCGACGAGCGCATCCAGCCCTTCGCCGGGTTGTACGTGCTCATCATGGCCATCGCCGGGCCCATCCTGGCCGTGAACTCCGAGCGCATCGGCGCCGTCGTGCTGCGCACCAAGCGCAAGCAGGCCGTGGCCAAGGCGCGCTCGGCCGAGGCGGCCGAGGCCATCGCGCTGATGGAGGGGGAGACCCGCGGCGATCGGCTCGGGGAGCCCGAGGAGATCCCGGCGGCGTACGGGGGCGGGCCGAGCACCGGTTCGGGCAACGGCGGTGCGGGAACCGTGGCGGGCGCACGGTCGGCGGGGGCCGCATCCGCGCTCGATGCCGACACCGGACTCGATCTCGGCGACGAGGGCGATCTCGCGGAGCCCGATCGGGCGAACGTCGAGCGGCTGATCGAGCAGGCCATGCAGCAGTCCGACGAAGCGAACCCCCGAACGAGAGACAGCGAATATTGAGCATCTTCAGCGTCATGCGGCGGCCGCGCTGGATCGCGACACTGGTGCTGGCCCTTGCGGTGGCCGGCGGCTTCGCGGCGCTCGGTCAGTGGCAGCTCGGGCGCGCGGTGGCCACCGGCACCGTCGTGAACGACCAGACGGAGCAGGTGCGGCCGCTGGCCGATGTGGCCGAGCCGCAGACGCCCGTCGTCGAGACGCAGGCGGCGCAGCGGGTCAGCGTTCCCGGGCGGTTCGTGGCCAGCGGCTACGACGTGCTGGGTGACCGGCTGAACGACGGAACGCCGGGATTCTGGGTGATCGGCCAGTTCCGTGTCGACAGCCCCGCCGAACACTACCTCGCGGTCGCGCTGGGCTGGACGACAAGCGCCGACACCGCCCTTACCTCCGCCGGGCGCTCGC
>BADC01000816.1 GCA_000333435.1 Corynebacterium-like bacterium B27
CCGCTCGTCGCCGACTACGACCTCTCGAGCGTGAAGGTCGTCTTCTCCGGCGCGGCGCCGCTCGACGGCGCGCTCGCCGCGGCCGTCG
>BADC01000815.1 GCA_000333435.1 Corynebacterium-like bacterium B27
ACACGTCCGGCTTGTACGAGCTCGTCAACCTGTTCAGCGGTGGCGCTCTGCTCCAGCTGTCGATCTTCGCGCTGGGCATCATGCCGTACATCACGGCGTCGATCATCGTGCAGCTGCTGCGCGTGGTCATCCCGCACTTCGAGACCCTCTACAAGGAGGGCCAGGCGGGCCAGTCGAAGCTCACGCAGTACACCCGCTACCTGACGATCGCCCTCGGCATCCTGCAGTCGACGACCCTCATCACGGTGGCCCGGTCGGGCGCCCTCTTCGGCACCTCCACGGTCGCCGAGTGCGGCCAGCTCATCACCAACGACGCGTGGTACGCCATCCTCCTCATGGTCATCACCATGACCGCGGGCACCGGCGTGATCATGTGGTTCGGTGAGATGATCACCGAGCGCGGCATCGGCAACGGCATGTCGCTGCTCATCTTCACCTCGATCGCTGCTCGCTTCCCGGAGTCGCTCTGGCTCATCGCGCAGACCAAGAGCTTCGAGATCTTCCTCCTCGTGATCGCGGTCGGCCTCGCCGTCATGGCGCTCGTGGTGTTCGTCGAGCTCTCGCAGCGGCGCATCCCGGTGCAGTACGCCAAGCGGGTGGTCGGCAGACGCACCTATGGCGGAAACAACACCTACATCCCCATCAAGGTCAACATGGCCGGTGTGGTGCCCGTCATCTTCGCGTCGTCACTGCTCTACCTGCCGGCGTTGATCGCGCAGTTCAACCAACCCGCACCCGGCCAGGCACCGGCTGGCTGGGTGACCTGGATCAACAACTACCTGGTGCGCGGCGACCACCCGCTCTACATGCTGCTGTACTTCCTGCTCATCGTCGGGTTCACCTACTTCTACGTGGCCATCACCTTCAACCCCGAAGAGGTGGCCGACAACATGAAGAAGTTCGGCGGGTTCATCCCGGGCATCCGGGCCGGCCGGCCGACCGCTGAGTACCTCGACTACGTGCTCACCCGCATCACCCTGCCCGGCTCGATCTACCTCGGTTTGATCGCGCTGCTGCCTCTGATCGCCCTGGCGGCGGTGGGCGCCAACCAGAACTTCCCGTTCGGCGGCGCGTCCATCCTCATCATCGTGGGTGTGGGTCTCGAGACCGTGAAGCAGATCGACTCGCAGCTGCAGCAGCGCCACTACGAGGGACTGCTGCGATGACGGAGGCGCCGAGCGAGCCGGTCGCGGCCGGCTCGCTCCGTCTGCTGCTGATCGGCCCGCCCGGCGCCGGCAAGGGCACGCAGGCGGCCCGTCTGTCGGAGGCCTACGGCATCCCGGCCATCTCCACCGGTGACATCTTCCGGGAGAACGTGAAGAACGGCACCGAGCTGGGCGTGAAGGCCAAGGAGTACATGGATGCGGGGAAGTACGTTCCCGACTCCCTCACCAACGATCTGGTGCGCGACCGACTCGGGCAGCCCGACACGGTCGACGGCTTCCTGCTCGACGGGTACCCGCGCACGCTGCAGCAGGTCGAAGAACTCGACGACATCCTAGGTGTCGCCGGCGCAACGCTCGACGCCGTGATCGTGCTGACCGCCGACACCGAAGAGGTCGTGTCGCGACTGCTCAAGCGCTCGGCCGAGCAGGGTCGGAGCGATGACACCGAAGAGGTCATCCGGCACCGCCTCGACGTCTATGCGGAGCAGACCGCGCCCCTCATCGACGTGTACGCGGCCCGTGGCCTCGTGGTGAACGTCGACGGCCTGGGTGAGATCGACGAGGTCACCGGGCGCATCATCGCCGCGCTCGCCAGTCGATGATCGGGCGTCGCGACAAGGGCATCTACAAGACGCCGGCCGAGCTGCGCCTGATGGTGGAGCCCGGTCTCGTCACCGCGGCATCGCTCTCGGCGGTGCGGGCGGCCATCCGGCCGGGGCTCACGACGCTCGAGCTCGACGCGATCGCCGACCGAACCATCCGCTCGCTCGGCGGTGTCTCGAACTTCCAGATGGTGCCGGGCTACGCCCACACGGTGTGCACCTCGGTGAACGACGACATCGTGCACGGGATCCCGGGCGACCGCGTGCTCCAGCCCGGTGACATCGTGTCGATCGACAGTGGCGCCGACGTCGGCGGCTGGAACGGCGACTCCGCCATCACGATCGTGCTCGACGATCCGAGCCGCCCCGACGAGGTCGCCGCCCGCCGGCTGCTCTCCGACGTGACCGAGCAGGCGCTCTGGCACGGGATCGCGCGGCTGGCGACGGCACGGCACCTCAACGAGGTGGGCGAGGCGATCGAGGAGTTCGTCGAGGAGCATCCGTCGACGCTCGAAGGCGCTCAGTACGGCATCCTCACGGATTACATCGGACACGGCATCGGCCGGAGCATGCACGAGGCGCCGCCGGTGTTCAATTACCGGGTGCGTCAGCGCGGGCCCGAGGTGAAGCCCGGCCTGGTGGTGGCGATCGAGCCGATGATCACTGCCGGCACCACCGAGACCTACACGCGCGACGACGACTGGACGGTGGCCTCGGCCGACGGCAGCATGGCGAGCCACTGGGAGCACTCGGTGGCGGTGCACGCCGACGGCATCTGGGTGCTCACGGCGGAGGACGGCGGGGCGGCGGGCCTCTCGCCCCTCGGCATCACCCCGGTTCCCATTCCCTAGCGGCGTTCGGCGCGCCGGCTCACGGCGATGGTGCCGCCCACCAGCGCGAGCGCGGCGAGCAGCACGTGGATGCCGAGGCCCACGTACCAGAGCGGAGCGCCCCACGACTCCACCGGCGCTTCAGGCAGCGCGGTGGTGGCGTTCTCACCGCACTCGTCGTCGATGCTCGCGATGGGCTGCGGGGACTGGGCCTGACGCACGTCTTTGGCTGTCGTCCCGAACCCGTCGCGCGGCCGGCCGGTGTCGTAGCGGTCGTGGGCCGACGCATCCGCCACCACCACGAACGGGTTGGCGATCAGCACGACCCAGTTCGGCAGCGCGGTCGGGGTGGTGGTCGTGACCGTGGTCGGCGGGAGGCACTCGACCTCCTCGGTCGTCTCGTTGTACTCCGACCCGATCGTGGTGACGGTCTCGGTCACCTCCTCCACCGAACCGGTGGCCGGCGCGACGGCCGCCGTGCCGAGGGTGAGCAGCAGCACCACGGCGTAGCTGAGGAGAACGGATGCGACGCGCGAGTGGAGCAGGGCCGACAGGCCGACCGCGATGGCCGCCACCACGCCTAGCTCGACGATGCTCAGCAAGCCGGCGGTGACGAAGGTGAGGAACGAGACACCTCCGGCGAAGGCGGTGATGAGGAGCATGGGGCCGGCTGCTATCAGCACCCCCACCGCGAGAACCCAGCGGGCCAGCCAGGTGCCGAGCACGAGACCGGCGGGGCGGAGACCCTCAGACGCGGGCGCCGGCGCGGGGGCGTTCAGCGCTCCGCCCGCGAGCAGCGGCAGGGTCGCGAACCCGACGCCGAGCGCCACGAAGACCACGCCGGAGAAGGGCAGCCCGGCCAGGTGCCCCGAGGAGAACCCCTCGAACACCCACAGCACGACGGCCGTGATCACCGAGACCACCAGCGTCACACCGTAGACCACATACCAGGCGGGCAGGCGGAGGCCCCGTCTCACCTCGCTCGCGAAGACGCTTCGACTCCGGGCACGTCGACGGTCGGCACTGACTGCTGCGCTCATGTATTCCCCCTGCGCAGAGCTTAGCGGTGCCGGGTCAGGCGTCCATGACGTGGACGAGTTCGTCGATGAACGCGGGGAAGTCGGTGGCGCCCCGGACGATGCGCTGCAGGTCGTCGCGGTCGGAGAAGACCTCGACGAGCTGGTCGAACACGTCCTGGAACGCCTTGCGCCCACTCTCGCTGAACGCGATCAAGGCGATCACGTTCACCCGGTTCTCGCCCCACGGCATCGGCGTCTCGTTCACCACGACCGCGATGGCGGTGCGGCTCGCACTCATCTCCATCGCGTGCGGAACCGCCAGCGTGTCGGTGAACGCGGTCGACGACATCCGTTCGCGCTCGATCGCGCCCTCGACGTAGCTCTCGTCGATGACGCCGAGCGTCACCATCGCGTCGCCGAGCGTACGGATCATCGCCGCCTCGGTGGGCGCCGCGAGATTGCGCCAGAACAGGCGCTCGTCGAAGTACTGCAGCAACTCGTCCTTGATCTGGGTTCGCCGCCGGTGCCGCCGCACCGTGGCGATGGCGCGCCGCACCGCCTCGAAGTCGGCGGCGGTGAGGAAGGGCTGGATGACCACCACGTTCTCACCGCTCAGCGGCGCCTGGATGGTCGTGACCACGATGTCGGCGGAGAGCGCCGCCCAGTCGACGTCGGCCCGGGTGATGACGACCTCGACCTGCAGCTCGGCACCCAGTTCCGCCTCGAGCTTGGCGCGGAGGATCTCGTGCATGTCGTAGTAGTTCGGGCACACGATGGCGCAGCTCACCCGCTCCTCGCGGAGGTTCTGCCGCTCGAGGTACGAGCCCACGTGCAGGGCGATGTAGGCGATCTCGTCGTCGTTGATGACGATGCCCTCGCGCCGCTGGATCTGGCTGGCGATGAACACCGCCAATTCGTAGATCATGGGGTAGGAGCCCTTGATCGAGCGGGTCATGGGGTTCCGCGAGTAGGAGTTCTCCTGCGCCCGAGCGACGAGGTTGCGGATGTGCAGACCCAGCCGCACGATGAAGTCCTCGTCGTCGAGATCGACCAGGTACTCCTCGCTGGCCAGCCGGATGATGCGCCGCGTCGCCTCGAGGTCGGCCGGGTCGAGGTAGGTGGTGGCGACCGTCTCGGTGGGCTGGTCGTGACCGGGGGTGAGCACGCGGGTGGTGAGCAGCACCGAGAGATAGGTGAGCTCCCGGATGCCGAGGGCCGTGCCGAAGTGATCGCGCACGAGCCCGTCGAGTCGCTCGGCGATCTCCCGGATGGTCTCGGAGACCGCACGCTCCTCAGCCGGCTCGATCGACTGCTGCTTCGCCACCCGGTCGACCGCGATCGCCACGTGCAGCAGCACGTTGTTGATGGAGTACTCGTTGACGAAGTAGCCCTGCTCGTCGAGCATGGCCAGCAGGTCGGACTTGAACGCGCCGAGGTTCTCGGACGCGAACTCGCGCTGGATGTTCGCCAGGTCGAGGAAGCCCTGCGCGCTCTCGTCGCGGAAGATGCGGCTGAGCAGCCGGCGCCGGTTGAGTTCGGTGCCGTCGAGCGTGACGGTACTGCCCCGGCGCACCAGCGAGAGCCCGGCCTCCTCGACCAGCACCTTCGCCCGCCGCAGATCGGCCTCCACGGTGGAGTCGCTGATGTAGAGGCTCGAGGCGAGGTCGTAGACGTCGACCCCGGCCGGCGCGTCGCCGAGCGTGCGGATGATGAGGTGCACGCGCTCCCGCGGACTGCCGCCCGCCCCATCCCGCGTGCGCAGCCCGGCGACGAACGAGGCGTACGCCTCGCGGTTCAGCCGGTAGCCGCTGGTGGAGGAGACGACGACGTCGAGGGGCTTCGCGGCGGTCTTCACGCTGGTGACGTAGCTGCGCACACTGCGCGTGGTGACGCCGAGACGGTCGGCGAGCTCGCCCGCCGTCACCCAGTCGTCGCTGGCCGCCAGGTACTCCAGCAGCCTCTCGTACTTCGCTCTCATCACCAGTCACCCTAAACGCTTCGGCGTGCTTCCGGGGGTGCGGAAAGAAGGCTGGTGGCAGCGCGGATGCGTGTGTCGGAGGATCGGAGTGACGGAACAGACGCAAGGAGGCGTGCGTGGACAAGGTGCTGATCGTGTGCGGCGCGGGCGCGTCGAGCACCTTCCTCGCTCTCCGCCTGCGCGGCATCGCCCGGGCGCGCGGTCTCGACCTCACGGTTGAGGCCGGCACCCTCGCCGATGTCGCCGAACGACTGGCCGCCACGGACGTGCTGCTCGTCGGCCCGCACCTCGCGACGCAGTTCGCCGAGCTGCAGGCGGAAGCCGCTGCGGCCGGCACCCGCAGCGCGCTGCTTCCCGACATCGTCTTCCAGGCCGGCGGCGCCGAACACGCCGCCGATCTCGTGACCACCCTCCTCGCGGAGTCGCGGGGTTCGACCGACAGGCTCGCCGCCGAGCCGGATGAAGGAGAGCTGACATGGCTGAACGAACGGTAGAGCTGGCATCGACCCACGGGCTGCACGCGCGCCCCGCAACGATCTTCACGCAGGCGGTCGCGAAGACGGGCGTTCCGGTGCAGATCGCCAAGGCCGGTGGCAAGCCGGTCAATGCCGCGAGCATCCTCGGCGTCATCTCGCTCGGCATCGAACAGGGCGACACGCTGACGCTCGTCTCCGACGACCCCTCGGCCGACGCCGTGCTCGACGAGCTGGTGACGCTGCTCGCCTCGAACCTGGACGCCGAGTAATGGCTGCCGCCACCCTCACCGGCACCGGCATCGGCCGCGGCGTCGCGGTGGGCACGGTGCTCCGGATGCCCGACCCCCTGCCCGCCCCTGAGGAGACCCCGAGCACGCTCACGCCCGACGCCGAGAAGGAGCGCGCGCGTGCGTCGCTGGCCGCGACCGCCGCCGTCATCCGGCACCGCGGGGAGCGCGCGGGCGGCTCGGCGAAGGACGTGCTCGAGGCGCAGGCCTTCATGGCCGAGGACCCGACCCTGATCGACGACGTCGGCACCCGCATCGACGGCGGCGCCACGGCCGAGCGCGCCGTCTACGAGGCGTTCGCAGCGTTCCGCGACCTGCTCGTCAGCATGGGCGGATACATGGGCGAGCGCGCGACCGACCTCGACGACGTCTCGCAGCGTGTCGTGGCCCACCTCCGTGGCGTTCCGGCCCCCGGCGTGCCCGACCCCGACTTCCCCTTCGTGCTCGTCGCCCGCGATCTCGCGCCGGCCGACACCGCCCTGCTCGACCTCGGCAAGGTGCTGGCGCTCGTGACCAGCGATGGCGGACCGACCTCGCACACGGCCATCCTCGCCCGCGAGAAGTCGATCGTCGCCGTGGTGGGCGTGGCGGACGCGCTCACCCTCGCCGATGGCACCGAGATCGTCGTGGATGCCGGCAGCGGCACGGTGACGGTCTCGCCGAGCGACGAGGAGCGAGCCGCGGCGATCGCTCGGGCCGGCGAGCTGAAAGCCTCCCGCAGCGCTGCGACCGGGCCGGGCCGGCTC
>BADC01000814.1 GCA_000333435.1 Corynebacterium-like bacterium B27
GTCGACTTCGAGGAGGAACTCTCGCGGACGATGTCTTGTATTCGGTGATCGAGTACTTCCACGACCAAGCACAGCGCCCACGGACTCGCTCGATCCACCCGTACGCAGGCTGCGGCTACCACCATAACGATCACAACAAGCAATCCGGTGGCGTCGTTTATCGGTGGCGTGTCAACAGCCTCCTCGAGCGCTACGCGGTCGAGCTTCGCCTAGGCAGCGTAGGTAGCGAGCAGGGTCATCTGGTCCGACACTCGCCGCTGTCGCTCGACTCGCTTGCGGATCAACTGGCGACCGCAACGCCTGGAGCCAAGACGGAGGAAGGGACAATTGCAGACGCAATCCGTCTCTATCGCGCACGCGAGTCAACCTCAAATCAGCGACGGGCGGCAGTGACGCAACTCGCGGGCATTTTGGAGAACTACCGGCCGCAGTACAAAGACGTTCAGTTCGCTTCCGGCGACGAGAGTGACCTCTTCCAGATCTTCAACAAGTTTGCTCTGCGTCATAACAACAAGCTCCAGAAGAACGCCCGCGATGGCAAGATCATCGACGGCGCCGTGAAGGACCTCACCGCGATCACGGGTCAGAAGCCGCAGGTCACCAAGGCCCGCAAGTCGATCGCGCAGTTCAAGCTGCGTGAGGGACAGCCCATCGGCGCCCACGTCACCCTCCGTGGCGACCGCGCCTGGGAGTTCCTCGACCGGCTGCTCTCGCTGGCCTTGCCCCGCATCCGCGACTTCCGTGGTCTGTCGGACAAGCAGTTCGACGGCCGCGGCAACTACACCTTCGGTCTCCAGGAGCAGTCCGTGTTCCACGAGATCGACCAGGACAAGATCGACCGCGTGCGTGGTTTCGACATCACCGTCGTGACCACCGCGAAGACGGACGACGAAGGCCGGGCGCTCCTCAAGGCGCTCGGGTTCCCCTTCAAGTCCGACGACAGCACCACCAACTAGCACCACTCACCCACGACGACCACAGGTCGGCATCCTCGGAAAGGGTGTCGAAACCAGGCGCGAAAGGCACCACATCATGACCATGACAGATCCGGTCGCAGACATGCTGACCAGACTGCGCAACGCGAACTCGGCGCACCACGACTCCGTGTCGATGCCGCACTCGAAGCTCAAGTCGCACATCGCCGACATCCTCAAGGCGGAGGGCTACATCTCCGGCTACGAGGTCACCGACGCCAAGGTCGGCCAGACGCTCACGCTGAACCTCAAGTTCGGCCCGAACCGCGAGCGTTCGATCGCGGGCATCAAGCGCGTCTCCAAGCCCGGCCTCCGGGTCTACGCGAAGTCGACCGAGATCCCCACCGTCCTCGGTGGCCTCGGCGTCGCCATCCTGTCCACCTCCTCGGGTCTGCTCACAGACCGTCAGGCGAGCAAGAAGGGCGTGGGTGGGGAAGTCCTCGCCTACGTGTGGTAACCGACAATGTCACGAATCGGACGTCTTCCCATCGACATCCCCGCCGGCGTCACTGTGACGATCGACGGCCAGGATGTCGCCGTCAAGGGCCCCAAGGGTGAGCTCGGTCTCACGATCAAGGCTCCCATCGCCGCATCCGTCGAGGAGAACCAGGTTCTGGTCACCCGGCCCGACGACGAGCGCGAGTCGCGTTCGCTGCACGGTCTGACCCGCACCCTGATCGCCAACCAGATCATCGGCGTCACCACCGGGTACTCCAAGAGCCTCGAGGTCGTCGGCACGGGTTACCGCGTCGCCGCCAAGGGCTCGGGCGTGGAGTTCGCGCTCGGTTACTCGCACCCCATCGCGGTCGAACCGCCCGCGGGCATCACGTTCACCGTCGAGGGCAACAACAAGCTCACGGTCAACGGCATCGACAAGCAGGCCGTCGGTGAGGTTGCCGCCAACATTCGCAAGCTGCGCAAGCCCGAGCCCTACAAGGGCAAGGGTGTGCGCTACGCCGGCGAGGTCGTTCGCCGCAAGGCCGGAAAGAGTGGTAAGTAAGCCATGGCTACTGTTACCAGAGGAAAGTCGAAGTCCGCTGCCCGCGACCGCCGGCACACGCGACTCCGCAAGAAGGTCGAAGGCACCCCGGCGCGTCCGCGCCTGGTCGTCACCCGTTCGGCTCGCCACGTCTTCGTGCAGGTCGTCGACGACAGCAAGGGTCACACCCTCGCCTCCGCGTCGACCCTCGAGGCCGACCTGCGCAGCTTCGACGGCGACAAGACCGCCAAGGCCAAGAAGGTCGGTGAGCTGGTCGCCGAGCGCGCCAAGCTCGCCGGTGTCGAGGCGGTCGTGTTCGACCGCGGAGGCAACCGCTACGCCGGTCGTGTCGCGGCCATCGCCGATGGAGCACGAGAGGGTGGTCTGGACCTGTGAGCACGGAAAACAACAAGGAGCAGGACGTGGCAGCAATTGCCGAAGCGCCCGTCGAGACGGCTGCCTCGAGCGGCCAGAACTCGACCGAGCCTCGCGAGGCCCGTCGTGGCGGCCGTGAGCGCAACCAGACCCGCGGTGACCGCGGTGGTCGCGACTCCGACAAGAGCAACTTCCTCGAGCGCGTGGTGACCATCAACCGCGTCTCCAAGGTCGTGAAGGGTGGTCGTCGCTTCAGCTTCACCGCTCTCGTGGTCGTCGGTGACGGCAACGGCCTGGTGGGTGTCGGTTACGGCAAGGCCCGCGAGGTGCCGACCGCGATCTCGAAGGGCGTCGAGGAGGCGAAGAAGAACTTCTTCCGCGTTCCTCGCGTCGGCAACACCATCCCCCACCCGGTTCAGGGTGAGGCGGCCGCCGGTGTGGTGCTCCTGCGCCCCGCCGCCGCGGGTACCGGTGTCATCGCCGGTGGTCCGGTGCGCGCCGTTCTCGAGTGCGCCGGCATCCACGACATCCTCTCGAAGTCGCTCGGCTCGTCGAACACGATCAACATCGTGCACGCGACCGTCGAGGCGCTGCAGCAGCTCGAAGAGCCGCGTGCAGTCGCCGCCCGCCGTGGCCTCGACTTCGAAGACGTCGCCCCGGCGCGCCTCGTGCGTGCGGAGGCCGACGCCCTAGCTGCGAAGGCAGGTGCATGATGGCCACGAGCCTGAAGGTGACCCAGATCAAGTCCAAGATCAGCGAGAAGCAGAACCAGCGTGACACGCTGCGCAGCCTCGGACTGAAGCGCATCGGCGACGTCGTCGTGCGCGAAGACAACGCCCAGAACCGTGGTTACGTGCGCACCGTCGCACACCTGGTGAAGGTCGAGGAGATTGACTAATGGCTGAGAACGAAGCCAAGGAGACCGCGAAGGCGGCTCCGAAGAAGGCCGCGGCCCCCAAGGCCGCTGCCGAGAAGGCTCCGGCTGAGAAGGCGGAGAAGGCTCCGGCCAAGGCTGCTGCCCCCAAGAAGGCTGCTGCCCCCAAGGCCGCTGCCGAGAAGGCCCCCGCCGAGAAGGCACCCGCGGAGAAGGCTGCGGCCGCCACCAAGGCGCCCGCCGCCAAGGCCCCGGCTGCCAAGGCTGCGGCGAAGAAGGACGACGCCGAGACCGCTGCTCCCCGCGAGCACGTGCTCAAGGTGCACCACCTCCGCCCGGCCCCCGGTGCCAAGAAGGCGCGCACGCGCGTCGGTCGTGGTGAGGGCTCGAAGGGTAAGACCGCGGGTCGCGGTACCAAGGGTACGAAGGCCCGCTACCAGGTCAAGGTCGGCTTCGAGGGTGGGCAGATGCCGCTGCACATGCGCACCCCGAAGCTGCGCGGCTTCAAGAACCCGTTCCGCGTGGAGTACCAGGTCGTGAACCTGGACGCTCTCGCCGAGCTCTACCCGAGCGGCGGCGATGTCACCATCGCCGACCTGGTCGCCAAGGGCGCGGTCCGCAAGAACGAAAAA
>BADC01000813.1 GCA_000333435.1 Corynebacterium-like bacterium B27
AGACACATGGCTATTCGTAAGTACAAGCCCACGACTCCGGGCCGCCGCGGTTCGTCCGTCGCGGACTTCGCAGAGATCACCCGCTCGACGCCCGAGAAGTCGCTGCTGCGCCCGCTCGCCAAGACCGGTGGCCGCAACAACCAGGGCCGCATCACGACCCGTCACATCGGTGGTGGCCACAAGCGCCAGTACCGCGTGATCGACTTCCGTCGCAACGACAAGGACGGCGTGAACGCCAAGGTCGCGCACATCGAGTACGACCCCAACCGCACCGCGCGCATCGCGCTGCTGCACTACGTCGACGGCACGAAGCGCTACATCCTGGCTCCGAACAAGCTCGCCCAGGGCGACATCGTCGAGTCGGGTGCGGGCGCGGACATCAAGCCGGGCAACAACCTGCCGCTGCGCAACATCCCGACCGGTACGGTGATCCACGCGATCGAGCTGAAGCCGGGCGGGGGCGCCAAGATGGCCCGTTCCGCCGGTGCCTCCGTGCGCCTCGTGGCGAAGGACGGCCCCTACGCGCAGCTGCGTCTGCCCTCGGGCGAGATCCGCAACGTCGATGCGCGCTGCCGCGCCACCATCGGCGAGGTCGGCAACGCCGAGCAGTCCAACATCAACTGGGGCAAGGCCGGCCGCAACCGCTGGAAGGGCATCCGCCCGACCGTCCGCGGTGTCGCGATGAACCCGGTCGACCACCCGCACGGTGGTGGTGAGGGCAAGACGTCCGGTGGTCGTCACCCCGTCAGCCCGTGGGGTCAGGCCGAAGGCCGCACCCGTCACCCCAACAAGGAAAGCGACAAGCTCATCGTGCGTCGTCGGACCGTCGGCAAGAAGCGTAAGTAGGAGTCTCAGAAAATGCCACGCAGTCTCAAAAAGGGCCCCTTCGTTGACGACCACCTGTACCGCAAGGTCGTCACGCAGAACGAAGCCGGCTCCAAGAACGTCATCAAGACCTGGTCGCGCCGATCGATGATCATCCCCGCGTTCCTCGGTCACACGATCGCCGTGCACGACGGTCGCAAGCACATCCCGGTGTTCATCACCGAGACCATGGTGGGTCACAAGCTCGGCGAGTTCGCCCCCACCCGCACCTTCCGTGGTCACGTGAAGGACGACAAGAAGGGCCGTCGCCGCTAACCGCGGTGGCGTGAAGGAGGAAGAGAAATGGTGGAGTCGATCGCACGCGTGCGTCACATCCGCGTCACCCCCATGAAGGCCCGTCGTGTCGTCAACATGATCCGAGGCCGTCAGGCCGTGGAGGCCCTGGCCATCCTGAAGTTCGCCCCGCAGGGCGCTTCGGAGCCCGTGTACAAGCTGGTCGCCTCGGCGATCGCGAACGCCCGGGTCAAGGCAGACGCCTCGAACAGCTACCTCGACGAGCAGGACCTCTTCGTGTCGAAGGCGTTCGTCGACGAGGGCACCACGCTCAAGCGCTTCCAGCCCCGTGCTCAGGGACGCGCGTTCCGCATCAACAAGCGCACCAGCCACATCACCATCGTCCTGGCCACGCCGGACGAGGCGGATGTCGCGGCCGCGAGCAAGAAGGCGAGCAAGTAATGGGCCAGAAAGTCAATCCGTACGGCTTCCGCCTCGGAATCACCACCGACCACGTGTCGCGCTGGTTCTCCGACAGCACGAAGAAGGGTCAGCGTTACAGCGACTACGTGGCCGAGGACGTCAAGATCCGCAACCTGCTGAAGACGAGCCTCGACCGCGCCGGTGTGGCGAAGATCGAGATCGAGCGCACCCGTGACCGCGTGCGTGTGGACATCCACACCGCTCGCCCGGGCATCGTGATCGGCCGCCGCGGCGCCGAGGCCGAGCGCATCCGCGCCGACCTCGAGAAGCTCACCGGCAAGCAGATCCAGCTGAACATCCTCGAGGTGAAGAACCCCGAGGCCGAGGCTCAGCTCGTGGCGCAGGGCATCGCCGAGCAGCTCACCGCTCGCGTGGCGTTCCGCCGTGCGATGCGCAAGGGCCTGCAGGGCGCTCAGCGCGCCGGTGCCAAGGGTGTCCGCATCCAGGTCTCCGGCCGTCTCGGCGGCGCGGAGATGAGCCGCTCGGAGTTCTACCGCGAAGGCCGCGTGCCGCTGCACACGCTGCGCGCCAACATCGACTACGGCTTCTACGAGGCCAAGACGACGTTCGGCCGCATCGGCGTGAAGGTCTGGATCTACAAGGGCGACATCACCAACAAGGAGCTCGCCCGCGAGCAGGCCAACCAGAAGTCGACGCGCCCCGAGCGCGGCGACCGTGACCGTCCGCGCCGGAACTCCGCCCCCAAGGCGGACGCCCCGGTTGCAGCAGGAGTTGAGGCGTAACCATGCTTATCCCCCGTCGAGTCAAGCACCGCAAGCAGCACCACCCCGGCCGCAGTGGCCAGGCCACCGGTGGCACCAAGGTGAGCTTCGGTGAGTACGGCATCCAGGCCCTCACCCCCGCGTACGTGACCAACCGTCAGATCGAGTCCGCTCGTATCGCGATGACCCGTCACATCAAGCGTGGTGGAAAGGTGTGGATCAACATCTACCCCGACCGTCCGCTCACCAAGAAGCCGGCTGAGACCCGCATGGGTTCCGGTAAGGGCTCGCCCGAGTGGTGGGTCGCGAACGTCAAGCCGGGCCGTGTGCTGTTCGAGCTGAGCGGGGTCAACGAGACCATCGCTCGCGAGGCACTCACCCGTGCAATCCACAAGCTGCCGCTCAAGGCACGCATCATCAAGCGCGAGGAGGGCGACGCGTAATGGCGATCGGTTCCAAGGAGCTCGCCCCGGCGGAGCTCGACACGTTCGAAGATTCTCGACTTCTCGAGGAGCTTCGCAAGGCCAAGGAAGAGCTGTTCAACCTGCGCTTCCAGTCGGCGACCGGACAGCTCGAGAGCCACGGCCGCCTGCGCGCCGTGAAGCGCGACATCGCCCGGATCTACACGATCATCCGCGAGCGCGAGCTCGGCATCCGTGCGACGCCCGCCCCCGTCGAGGCCCCGGCCAAGACGACCCGTAAGTCCAAGAAGGCAGAGGCCGAGGCCCCTGCTGCTGACACCGAGGAGGCCGGCAAGTAATGGCTAAGACCGAAGAGAAGGTCGCGGGCGCCGGACACGAGTCGGCCGCCCACGACGTGAAGGATGAGGCGGCGCGCGGTTACCGCAAGGCCCGCCGCGGCTACGTCGTCAGCGACAAGATGGACAAGACCATCGTCGTCGAGGTCGAGGACCGCGTGAAGCACCCGCTGTACGGCAAGGTCATCCGCCGCACCTCCAAGGTGAAGGCGCACGACGAGGGCAACACGGCCGGCATCGGCGACCTCGTGGTCATCAACGAGACCCGCCCGCTGAGCGCCTCCAAGCGCTGGCGTCTGGTCGAGATCCTGGAGAAGGCGAAGTAACATGCTGCAGCAAGAATCACGAGTGAAGGTGGCCGACAACACCGGCGCCAAAGAGCTCCTGACGATTCGTGTGCTCGGTGGATCCGGCCGTCGCTACGCCGGTCTCGGCGATGTCATCGTCGCGACCGTGAAGGACGCCATCCCCGGCGGAAACGTCAAGAAGGGCGATGTGGTCAAGGCCGTCATCGTCCGCACCGTCAAGCAGACCCGTCGTCCCGACGGTTCCTACATCAAGTTCGACGAGAACGCCGCCGTGATCCTGAAGAACGACGGAGACCCCCGTGGCACCCGTATCTTCGGACCGGTCGGCCGTGAGCTCCGTGACAAGAAGTTCATGAAGATCATCTCGCTGGCACCGGAGGTCATCTAGTCATGGCAAAGATCAAGAAGGGCGACCTGGTTCAGGTCATCTCAGGCCCGAGCCAGGCCCGCGGCGGCGACCGCGGCAAGCAGGGTCGCGTCATCGAGGTGCTCGTGGAGAAGGACCGCGTCGTCGTCGAGGGCGTGAACTTCGTCACGAAGCACGTGCGCGTCGGCCAGACCCAGCGCGGCACCAAGACCGGCGGCATCGAGACCATGGAGGCGCCGATCCACGTGTCGAACGTGGCGCTCGTCGACCCCGAGACCAAGAAGCCGACCCGCGTCGGCCACCGCAACGAAGAAGTCACGAAGGACGGCGTCACCAAGACGGTCCGCGTTCGTTACGCGAAGAAGTCAGGTAAGGACCTCTGATGAGCACCGAGACTGCTGCGCCCGCTGGCAAAATCCAGCCGCGCCTGAAGCAGAAGTACAAGAGCGAGATCGTCGATCAGCTCACCAAGGACTTCGGATTCACGAACGTGCACCAGGTGCCCGGTCTCGTGAAGATCGTCGTGAACACCGGTGTCGGCGAGGCGCCC
>BADC01000812.1 GCA_000333435.1 Corynebacterium-like bacterium B27
CGGCTCGAGCCGAGGCCCAGTGCTTCCAGGCCGCCGTGCCCTCACCGAGCAGCACGACGAGTTCCGGGTCGACCGTGTGCACGACGCCCGCCACCGTGCGGCCGAGCAGGGCGCCGGCCTCGCCGAACACCGCTGCGGCCGCCTCGTCGCCGCTGTCGGCGCGGGCGCGGAGCTCGGCGATGCCGCTCTGCTCGCCCAGCAGGCCGGATGCCCGGGCCCTGGTGACCAGCGCGGCTTCGCCGATGAAGCTCTCGAGACAGCCGCGGTTGCCGCAGACGCACTCGGGACCGTCGTCGCTCACCGGGATGTGCCCGAGTTCAGCGGCGCCGCCGCTGCCGCCGCGGAGGATGACGCCGTCGGCAACGACGGCGCCCCCGATGCCGGTGCCGATGGTGACCACGAGCATGTTGGCCGCGTTACGGCCGAGGCCGTAGAGCCGCTCGGCGACGGCCAGCGCGTTCACGTTGTTCTCGACGATCACCGGCAGGGCGAGGCCGCGGCGGAGGAACTCGCCGAGCGGCACCTGGTTCCAGTCGAGCTGCACGGAGTCGACCACGCCGTTGCCCTGGCGGTCGACGCTGCCGGGAACGCCGACCCCCACCCCGAGGAGCGGGAGCGCGTTGCCGCCGGCCACGAACAGCTGGATGAGCCCCATCAGCCGGCTGAGGAACAGCGGGTCGGTCGCGTCGAAGGGTTCGCTGGCCGATCGCAGCACCCGGCCGTCGAGGCCGGATTCGACGAACGAGAGGTGATCGGCGGAGACCTTGACGCCCACCACCCGGCCCGCGTTCGACACCAGGCCGAGCAGTCGCGCCGGGCGACCACCCTGGGAGGGCTGCTGCTCGCGCTCCTCGACCAGCCCGTCGGCGATGAGGTCTTTGGTGAGCTGCGTGATGAGCGCCGGTGAGACTTCGAGCGTGCGGGCGAGTTCGGCGCGCGACGCCGGGCCCACCGCTCCCAGCCGGGCCAGGATGGCCGACCTGCTCACGTCGGCGTTGTTGAATCGAGCCACAATGCTCCTACGGTCTGGTCGTTACTTCAGTCGTAAATTAAGTCGTGTAGAAAGTAACACACCTTCGAGCGGTCGCTCAACAGATCCGGTCGGAATTCGTTCTTGACAGCCTCGGAGACATCCTGTTTTATCGATTTAGTAAAACGTACACACGCTCCGTTCGGGTGCCATGGCCGCAAGCGTGGCGCCCGAACGGTCACGACGGCAGGAGAGCCGGTGCAGTCGACGCAGGACGCCTGGTGGACCGACGCGGTGGTCTACCAGATCTACGTGCGCTCCTACCGCGACGCCTCGGGTGACGGGATCGGCGACCTCGCGGGCATCCGTGCCGGGCTCGACGACATCGCCCGGCTCGGCGTCGACGCGATCTGGCTGAACCCCTGCTACGCCTCGCCGCAGCGCGACCACGGTTACGACATCGCCGATTACTTCGCGGTCGAACCCGACTACGGCACGGTGGCCGAGCTCGGTGCCCTCGTCGAGGAGGCGCACGCGCGGGGCATCCGGGTGCTGATGGACCTGGTGGCCAACCACTGCTCCAGCGAGCACGCCTGGTTCCGCTCCGCGCTCGCCGCAGCGCCCGGCAGCCCGGAGCGCGGGCGGTTCCTCTTCCGCGACGGGCGCGGGGAACAGGGCGAGCTGCCGCCCAACAACTGGCAGAGCGTGTTCGGCGGGCCGGCGTGGACGAGAGTGACCGAGCCAGACGGCAGGCCGGGGCAGTGGTACTTCCATGCCTTCGACCCGGGGCAGCCCGACTTCGACTGGCGGAACCCGGAGGTGGTGGCCTACTTCGAGGAGGTGCTGGCGTTCTGGTTCGCGCGGGGCGTCGACGGATTCCGCATCGACGTGGCCCACGGGCACGTGAAGGCGGCCGATCTGCCCGACTGGCCCGGCGCCGACGACGGTACGGGCGGGCACAACTACGCCATGTGGGACCAGCCGGAGGTGCACGAGATCTACCGCGGCTGGCGGGCGATCGGTGAGCGTCAGCCCGAGCCGAAGTACTTCGTGGGCGAGATCTGGGTGCCGTCGGCCGAGAGCCTGGCAGCCTATCTCCGATCCGACGAACTGCATCAGGCGTTCAACTTCGACCTGCTCGTACAGCCGTGGGAGGCGGGGCGGATGCGCGATGCCATCCGCACCGGGCTCACCCAGGGCACCTCGCACGGCGGTGCCCCGGCCTGGGCGCTCGCCAACCACGACGTGCACCGCGCCGCGACCCGGTACGGCCAGGATCAGCTGCTCGAAGCGCCCGTGCCCACCGACATGATCGCGGCGGCCCGGCGCACCGGTGCGGTCGACGTCGCGCTCGGCGTGCGGCGCGCCCGTGCGGCCGCGGCGCTGCTGCTCGCCCTCCCCGGTGCCGCCTACCTCTACCAGGGGGAGGAGCTCGGGCTGCCCGAAGTGCTCGATCTGCCGGACCATTCCCGCCAAGACCCGATCTGGCACCGCTCGAACGGCACCGAGTTGGGCCGGGACGGGTGCCGGGTGCCGTTGCCGTGGGTGGCGGATGCGCCGGCGTTCGGCTTCACCCCGGCGGGCAGTGCCGCCGACCCCTGGCTGCCGCAGCCCGCGTGGTTCGCCGAATTCGCCGTCGACCGCCAGCGCGCCGACCCCGGCTCGACGCTGCGGCTGACCGAAGAGCTCGTGCGGCGGCGCCGGGAGTTCTTCGCCGCCGGCAGCACGCTCGAATGGCTCGAGCATCCGCGCCCCGACGTGCTCGCGTTCCGGCGCGGCCAGGGCGTCTGCGTCGTCAACTTCGGGCCGACGGGTGCACCCCTCCCCGCCGACTGGACGATCGACGGGCGGGTCACGCCCCTCGCGACCGGTGGCGGCCCTCTCGACTCCGCGGACGACCAACCGGTCGTTCCCGCGGACAGCGCGGCCTGGTTCGCGCTGGCCCCCACCCGTGCAGATGCGGCTGCGCCGGACGGGATCGAACGAGCCGGCGACGGCTCACCCTCACCCCTGCACACGATGGTCTCCTGAGACCTCGTTCATCACCAAGGAGCAATGATGCACCGAAAGTCACTCCCGCTCGCTGCGATCGGCGCCGTAGGGCTGCTCGCCCTCGCGGGCTGCAGTCCGGCATCGGGCGGCGATTCCGGCCAGACCACCGAGGTCACGGTCTGGCACTACTGGGACGGCACGAACGCCGACACCTTCGACGAGATGGTCGACGAGTACAACTCCGCGCATCCGGATGTGGAGGTGTCGGCCTCGAACGTGCCGAACGCCGACTTCCTCACCAAGCTGCGCGCCTCCGCCACCTCGAAGACACTGCCCGACATCGCCATCGGCGACCTCGTCTGGGTGCCCGAGATCGAGCAGCTCGGCTCGCTCGTCGACCTCACGCCGCTGCTGCCCGCCGAGACCCTCGACGACATCACCCCGGCGCTGACCTCGTTCGGCACGATCGACGGCAAGCAGGTCTCGGTGCCGGTCTCGGCCAACAACCTGGCGTACATGTACAACAAGACGCTCTACCAGGAGGCCGGACTCGACCCCGACTCGCCGCCCACCACCTGGGAGGAGTTGATGGCCGACGGCAAGACCATCCTCGAGAAGACGGGCAAGCCCGGGTACGACCTCTTCACCGAGGCCGGCGACACCGGCGAGGGCCTGACCTGGAACTTCCAGGTCAACCTCTGGCAGGCCGGCGGTCAGTTCCTCACCGAGGACAATTCCGCCGCGGCCTTCAACACCCCGGCGGGAAAGCAGGCGCTGCAGTTCTGGGTCGACCTGATCGACTCGGGCGTCAGCCCCTACGCGAAGTGGGGCGAGTTCGAGAAGGGCCAGGGCGGTTCGGCTCAGGAGGGCTCGTGGATGGTGGGCATCTGGGCGGCCGACCCGCCGTTCGAGTTCGGCACCGCCAAGGCGCCCTACCCGAAGGACGGCACGCCCGCCACGAACCTCGGCGGTGAGCAGGCGATGGTGTTCGGCAACTCGGATGCGAGCTCGCAGGCCGCGGCCGACTTCCTGGCCTGGTTCCTCGAGCCCGAGCAGGTGACCAGCTGGAGCGAGGCGACCGGGATGCTGCCCGTCACCACCTCCGTCGCCACCGGGAGCGAGTACCTCGACTGGGTCGACCAGACCGAGCCGCGCCTGCGCCCGTTCGTCGAGCAGATGGCCGACGCCCACGCCCGCCCCAACACCCCGCTCTACCCGAAGATCTCGCTCGCCTTCGCGCAGCAGATCGAGAAGGCGCTGAGCGGCGACGCCACCGTCGACGAGGCGCTCGACGCCGCGGAGCAGGCCGTCAACGACGTGATCGCGAAGGGCTGACGCCGGTGGCCCTGACCTTCTCGAGTTCCAGGCGTTCGTCAGGGCCACCGCGACCGCGCTACGACCGGGAGCAGGTGCTGACCGCGGGTCTGTTCCTGCTCCCGGCCCTCGTGGTGCTCGGCGTGTTCGTCATCTACCCGATCGTCGCGGCGGGCCAGATCAGCCTGACCTCGTGGAACGGGTTCGACCCGGTGAAGGAGTTCATCGGGTTCGACAACTACGTGCGCCTGGCGCAGGACCCGGAGTTCTGGAACAGCCTGCTGGTGACCTGCGTCTACGCCGTGGGGGTGTGTCTCCTGTCGGTGGCGACCGGCCTGGTCGTCGCCCTGCTGCTGGACGCCCCCATCCGTGGCCGGGGAATCTACCGCGGCATCTACTTCCTGCCGGCGGTCACCTCATCCGTCGCCGCCGCCATCGTGTGGAAGTACATGCTCGACCCGGCGGGGTTCGTGAACGGGCTCCTCGCGCAGGTCGGCATCGCCGGCCCCGACTGGTTGCAGGACCGCTGGCTCGCGCTCGGCGCGCTGACCGCCCTCACGGTCTGGAAGAACCTCGGCTTCAACGCCGTGCTCTACCTCACCGCACTCCAGGCGCTGCCGCAGGGCGTGTTCGAGGCGGCGCAGATCGACGGGGCCGGGTGGTGGCAGCGGTTGCGGCACATCACCCTGCCGCTGCTGGCCCCGATGACCTTCTTCGTGGTGGTGCAGGCGCTCATCACGAGCTTCCAGGCCTTCGACCTGGTCTACGTGCTGACCGGCGGTGGTCCCCAGGGCGGCACCGAGGTGCTCGGCATGCTGATGTACCGCGAGGCCTTCCGGCTGGGCGACTTCGGCTACGGCACCGCCATCGCCTTCGTGACCCTGGCCCTCGTGCTGGGCGTGACCCTCGTGCAGTGGCGCGCATCCGGCGCCGGGAAGTCGAGCCTGCGATGAGACGATCCCTCCGCGTGAACCTGGCGCGGCACGTCGTGCTGATCGCCGGCGCCGCCTTCGTGGTGGTGCCCTTCCTGTGGATGTTCACCACCGCCCTGCAGACCCGCGCCGAGACCTACACGAACACCTCGATCTTCCCCACCTCCTGGCACTGGGAGAACTTCGTCAAGGCGTGGGAGGCGGCGCCGTTCGGGCAGTACTACCTCAACAGCATCGTGATGGCGGTGGGCATCGTGGCCGGGCACCTCGTGCTCGACGCGCTCGCCGCCTACGCCTTCGCCCGGCTGAGCTTCCCGTTCAAGAACGCCATCTTCGTGGTGCTCCTAGCCGCTCTCCTCATCCCGACCTTCGTCACGATCATCCCGGCCTACGCGATCGTGGCCGACCTCGGCTGGATCGACACCTACTGGGGGCTCATCGTGCCAAGGCTCGCCGACGTGTTCGGCATCATCCTGCTGCGGCAGTTCTTCACCTCCATTCCGCAGGAGATCGAGGACGCGGCCCGCATCGACGGGTGCAGCCGCATCGGCATCTTCTTCCGGGTGATCGTGCCGCTGTCGACGCCGGCGTTCGCGACGCTCGCCATCTTCAGCTTCCTGTTCGCCTGGAACGACTTCCTCTGGCCGCTGCTCGTCACCAACACGGATGAGGTGCGCACCATCCAGATCGGCCTCGCCTCGTTCGTCGGCCGGTACGGCACCTCGTGGAACTACCTGATGGCCGGCACCCTCACCGCCACGATCCCGAGCATCGTGGTGTTCCTCTTCTTCCAGCGCGCCCTCGTGCGCGGAATCGCGACGACAGGACTGAAAGACTGATGCCCACGCCCGACTGGGTCGCCGACGCGACCTTCTACCAGATCTTCCCCGAGCGCTTCGCCAACGGCGACCCCGCGCTCGACCCGCCGGGCGTCGAGCCCTGGGGAGCCGCGCCCACGCGCGAGAACTTCTTCGGCGGCGACCTGGCCGGCATCACCGCGCACCTCGACCACATCGAGTCGCTCGGCGCGAACGCCCTCTACCTCACCCCGATCTTCGAGGCCGACACCAACCACCGCTACGACGCGAAGGACTACTTCGCGATCGACCACCGGCTCGGCGACCTCGCGGCCTTCCGCACCTTCCTCGACGCAGCGCACGCCCGCGGCATCCGGGTTGTGCTCGACGCCGTGCTGAACCACTGCGGCGACGGGCACTGGGCGTTCCGCGACGTGGTGGAGAAGGAGCGCGACTCGGCGTTCGTGAACTGGTTCTCGGTGGAGAGCTTCCCGGTGCGGCCGCATCCGGTGCCGAATTACCGCACCTGCTCCGGCTGCTACTACCTGCCCAAGTGGAACGCCTACAACCCCGAGGTGCGCGACCACCACTACCAGGTGGCGCGGTACTGGATCGAGCAGGGCATCGACGGGTGGCGGCTGGATGTGCCCTACTTCATCAACCACGAGTTCTGGCGCGGGTTCCGCGAGGTCGTGAAGGGGAAGGGCGACGACCTCTACATCGTGGCCGAGGAGTGGCGCGAGCCGGAGGAGTGGCTGCAGGGCGACCTCGCCGACGGCACCATGAACTACACCCTGCGCGACCTGGTGCTCGGCTTCGCGGCCGACCGGTCGATCGACGCGGGCGCCTTCGCGGCCGGGATGACCGCCCTCACCGAGCGCATCCCGGGCGGGTTCCGCACCGGCATGCTCAATCTGCTCGGCAGCCACGACACCGAGCGGGTGCTCACCCGGCACGGCGGCGACGAGGGCGCGGCGCTGCTCGCCTACACACTGCTGCTCACGGCCGAAGGGGCGCCGATGATCTACTACGGCGACGAGGTGGGGCTGACCGGCGGCAACGACCCCGACTGCCGCGGCACGATGCCCTGGGACCGCGAGCAGTGGTCGGAACGACTGCTCGCCGGCATCACCGCGCTCACGCGCGTCCGCCGGGAGAACACGCCGGTGCGTCGCGGGGAGCAGCGCGTGGCGGCCATCGGCGAAGATGTTGTCATGATGATTCGTGGCGCCGTGGGCGACGGCGTCGTGGTGGCGCTGGTGAACCGGGGCGCTGAGATCTCGGTACCCGTCGCGACCCTGCCCGACCCGGGCGCCGAAGGCTCGTGGCGCGTGCTGCACGGCGACGCCGACGCCCTGGGCTCGGCCGAGGTACGCGTGCCGGCCGGTGAATCGCTGGTGCTCACGGCCGGGGTGGCGCGATGAGCACCCGCAACGGCCGGGTCACCATGCAAGACGTCGCCGACCGCGCCAACGTCTCCAAGACCGCCGTCTCGCTGGCCTTCAATGACTCCAAGCGCCTGTCCGAGGCGACGGTGAAGAAGATCCTCGCGGCGGCCGCCGAGCTCGGCTACGCGCAGGATCCGGCGGCACGGATGCTGCGCACCCGGCGCACCGACAGCCTCGGACTCCTGCTGCCGCAGCAACTGGACCGCGTGCTCGAGAACCCGTACTACACCCAGTTCCTCCAGGGCATCGGGCAGACCTGTCAGCGCGAGGGGTTCACCCTGCTCCTGGCGCCGCCACTCCGCGGATCGATGCTGAAGACCATCCCCTACGCGGCCGTCGACGGGTTCATCGTCAGCGGGCTGGAGGACGACCGGGGCGAGGTGAACGCGCTGCGGCAGCGCGGCATCCCGTTCGTGCTCGTCGACAGCGAGGTGCACGGCGACGTGCCCTCGGTCGAGATCGACGACGGGGAAGGCCTCGAGAGCCTGGTGAACCACCTGCTCGACCTCGGGCACCGCCGGATCGCCCTCGTGGCGTTCGAGACCGGCACCGAGGGCGACCACCGCACCTGGCGCGGTCCGGTGTTCCGGCGGATGCAGGGTGCCATCGCCGCTCTCGCCTCGCGCGGCCTCAGCCCGGAGAGCGAGGGCGTGCAGGTGGTCGAGGTGGCGTGCACCCGCGCCGGGGGAGTGAAGGCCTTCTCGGAGCTCTGGGCGCAGGAGGTGCGGCCCACGGCCATCGTGGCGTTCAGCGACATCATCGCGCTCGGGGTGCTCGACGCCGCCCGGGAGGCCGGCGTCTCGGTGCCCGGGGAGGTCTCGGTGAGCGGGTTCGACGACACCGTGGCCGCGAGCTGGGCGTCGCCGTCGCTCACGACGGTGCGCCAGCCGATCGAGACCAAGGGCCGGCTCGCCGCCGAGTACCTGGTGGAGGCGATCTCGTCGGAGGAGTCCTCGCGCGACCACCACCAGCGCCTGCACACGGCCCTCCTGGTGCGCGACTCCACGGGGCCGGTGCCGGCGGGGGCGTAGGCACGCTCTAAGCTCGCTGTTCGTGACGCTCTTCTGCTCCGACATCGACGGCACGCTGCTGAACGCCGAGCGCACGCTCTCCGTGCGCACCATCGCCGCCATCCGTCGGGTCGTCGACGCCGGGCACGTCTTCGTGCTGTGCTCCTCGCGCATGCCGGCATCGATGCGGCCGATCGAAGGGCTCTACGACGGCGGCGGGGTGCCGCTCATCGCCTACAACGGCGGCATCGTGCTGCGCAGCGACGGCAGCACGGCACTGGACGTGCGCATCCGGCCGGACGATGCGATGGCCGTCTACGATCTCTGCGCCGAACTCGACCTGCACGGCAGCTTCTACAGCGGCGACGACTGGTTCGTCTGGGCGCACGATCGCTGGGCCGAACGGGAGACGGCCAACACGGGAGTGACGCCGAACCCCGAGCCGGCGGTGGTGTACCGAACCAGCGGGCGCATCCTCACCGCCCCTCCACACAAGATCATGTGCATGGGCGACCCGGCCGCCATCGACCGGGTGGAGCGGATGCTCGCCGACCGGCCCGGCCTCGTGGGCTACCGTTCTAAGGACACCTACCTCGAGATCGCGAACGCCACCTGCTCCAAGGGCGACGGGCTGGCCGTCGTCGCGGCGGAACTCGGCAGCGAGCCCCGCGACTGCGTGTACTTCGGGGACAACGACAACGACCTCTCGGCCTTCGCCGCCGTGGGCACCGCCGTCGCCGTGGCCAACGCCAAGCCCGCGGTGCTGGCGGCCGCGACCACGGTGACGACCCGGCACCACGACGACGGGGTGGCGGCATACCTCGAGATGTTCCTCGCCGCGCACACGCAGGGCAATATTTCACTATCGTGACGGGCGTCAGAATGGTGTAGCGTCGGGCGCATGACAGCCGACGAGAACACGCGGGCGTTCGACGAGGGCATCGTCACCGATTTCGCCGAGCGCATGAGCTACGGGTCCTACCTCGCGCTCGACGAGCTGCTCGCGCTGCAACGACCGGTCAGTGTGCCGGAGCATCACGACGAGCTGCTGTTCATCATCCAGCACCAGACCAGCGAGCTCTGGCTCAAGCTCATGCTGCACGAGCTGCGCTCCGCCCGCGACAACCTCCGCGACGACGACCTCGGCACCGCCCTCAAACGCATCGCCCGGGTCAAGCACATCCAGGAGACGCTGACGCAGCAGTGGTCGGTGCTCGCGACCCTCACGCCCACCGAGTATGCCGAGTTCCGCGGCTTCCTCGCCAATTCCTCGGGCTTCCAGTCGCATCAGTACCGGGCGATCGAGTTCATCCTCGGCAACAAGAACGAGCGGATGCTCGCGGTCTTCGACGCCGACCCGGCAGCGCGTGCGGTGCTCGCCGCGCTCCTGGCGGAGCCGACGCTCTACGACGAGTTCCTCCGCTACCTCGCCCGGGCCGGTTTCGCGATTCCGGCCACGGTGCTCGAGCGCGACGTCTCGCGGGCGTGGGTGCTTCAGCCGGAGCTCGTGCCCGTCTTCCGGTCGATCTACGAGGCCGCGGGCGAGCACTGGCGGGTGTACGAAGCGTGTGAGGAACTGGTCGACCTCGAGGACAACTTCCAGTTCTGGCGCTTCCGGCACCTGCGCACCGTGCAGCGCACCATCGGCATGAAGGCAGGGACGGGCGGATCGACGGGTGCCGGGTTCCTCGAGCGGGCGCTGTCGCTGACGTTCTTCCCCGAGTTGTTCGCGGTGCGCACGGAGATCGGCGCGTGAGCGTCGTCGCGGTCGACGACGTCTGGGTGGGCCGCTGGACGGGGCCCGCTCTCCTCAGCGTGGGCGGGGACGTGCGCGCTGCCGCCGGTGGAGGCATCTCGGATGCGGACATCGTGCGGCTGGGCGGCGTGGTGCTGCCGGGGTTCTGCGACTCGCACGTGCACCTGGGACTGGTCGATCGAGCGGCGCTGGCGAGCGGAGGGATCGCCCGGGTGGTCGATCTCGGGTGGGAGCCGACGGAGGTGGCGGGCTGGGCATCCGGTGCTGACGAGCGGATGCCCGGGGTCACCTTCGCCGGCGCCTTCCTGACGGGCGTCGGTGGATACCCCGTCGGCCGGTCGTGGGCGCCGGATGCCGCGGTGCGCCAGCTCGCCACCGTGGGCGACGCGCGCGCCGCGGTGGCGGAGATGCACGGCCACGCCGCCCGGTTCGCCAAGCTCGTGCTGCACGCGACATCCGCCGCCGGCGAATCGGCGGGTGCGCTGAGCGACGAGGTCGCCGGGGCGGTCGTCGAGGAGGCCCACCGGCTCGGGCTCGAAGGGGTCGCGCATGCCGAGGGTCCGGGCCAGGCCGCGCGGGCGCTGCGGCTCGGGGTCGACCGCCTGGCACACACACCCTGGACCGAGCGACTCCCCGACGACCTCGTCGCCGCCATGGCCGGGCGGATGTCGTGGGTCAGCACCCTCGACATCCACGGCTGGGGTTCGCCGACGCCCGAACACGCGGTCGCGCTCGACAACCTCGCCCGCTTCGCGGCCGCCGGCGGCCACGTGCTCTACGGCACCGACCTCGGCAACGGCCCCCTCCCGCTCGGCCTGAACGAGCGCGAACTCCGCGCCCTCCTCGCCGCCGGCCTCACGGTCGCGCAACTCCTCGACGCTCTCGCGCCCCTCCCGCCGCACACCCCGCGAAGCACCATCGCGAGGTAGCGCAAAGTGTCCGAAAAGAGCCCTTCGAGCAGCACTNTGCGCTACCTCGCGGCGACGATCCCGAGTGGGAAGTTGAGCTCGGGGGGCGTGTGTCGTGGGTGGCGACGAGTGCGCCGGGGGAGCGCGACGAACTTCCGGCGTGGTTGCAGACCGCCCGCGTCCTCTCCGCCACCGACCTCGAGGAGCTCCGACCGTGACCGACCCGAAAGTGCTCGCCTCCGGCATCGCGGAGGCCGCCGCCATCGACGCGGCCGACCCGCTCGCGCGATTCGCCGAGCGGTTCGTGCCGAACGACGGCGTGATCGCCTACCTCGACGGCAACTCGCTCGGGCGTCCGTTGCGCGTCACCGCCGAGCGCCTCGGCGCCTTCGTCGCCGACGACTGGGGCGGCCGGCTCATCCGCGCCTGGGACGAACAGTGGATGGGACTCCCGTTCGTCCTCGGCGACCGCATCGCCGCCGCCACCCTCGGCGCCGCACCCGGCCAGACGGTCGTCGCCGACTCCACGACCGTGCTCCTCTACAAGCTGATGCGTGCCGCCGTCGACGCCCGGCCCGGGCGGCACGAGATCGTGCTCGACGACGACAACTTCCCGACCGACCGGTACGTCGCGGAGGGCATCGCGCGCGAGCGGGGGCTGCGCATCCGCTGGCTGCACGTCGACCCGGCGCGCGGGGTGGAGCCCGCCCAGGCGCAGGAGGCCGTCGGCCCCGACACCGCACTGGTGGTGCTGAGCCACGTCGCCTACCGCTCCGGCTTCCTCGCCGACGCCGACCGCATCACCCGCATCGCGCACGACGCCGGGGCGCTCGTGCTGTGGGATCTCTGCCACTCCGTCGGCTCGGTGCCCATCGAACTCGACGACTGGGACGTCGACCTCGCCGTCGGCTGCACCTACAAGTACCTCAACGGCGGCCCGGGCGCACCCGCCTTCGGCTACGTCGCGCGCCGGCTGCAGGGCGAGCTCGAGCAGCCGGTGCAGGGCTGGATGGGCGCCCGGGACGTCTTCGCGATGGGCGACGGCTTCGAACCGGGCGACGGGATGCGCCGGTTCGTGAGCGGCACACCGCCCGTGGTCGGGATGCTCGCCATGCAGGACATGCTCGCGCTGATCGAGGAGGCGGGCATGCCGGCGATCCGCGCGAAATCGATCGCCCTCACCGAGTTCGCACTGCGGCAGGTGCAGGAGCGGCTGGTGCCCCTCGGCGTGGTCGTCGCCACGCCGCTCGCCCCGGCGGAGCGGGGGAGCCACGTGACCGTGCGGCACCCGGCCTTCCGCGCCGTGACGGCACGGCTGTGGGAGGAGGGCGTCATCCCCGACTTCCGCGCGCCCGACGGTCTGCGCATCGGGCTCTCGCCGCTCAGCACCACTTTCGCCGAGCTGCAGCGGGGCCTCGACGCGATCGAAGCGGCGCTGACGGATGCCCGGGGCGACGCCCCCGGCGCCCCGCAGTCGGCAGGGCCGGCGGGCGCGGCGGGTGCGGCACGGGCATCCTCGTGACGGCCGTCGTCGACGACCTCGAGTCCCGGCCCGGCAGTGCCACCTCGCTCCTGCGCACCGTGATCGGTCTGTACCTCCGCGACCTCGGCGGCTGGATCGCGACCGCCGACCTGGTCGCGCTGATGGGCCTGCTCGACGTGGCGCCGGGGCGCACCCGCACCACCCTCGCCCGGGTCAAGCAGAAGGGCCTGCTCCGCGCCGAGACTCGCGACGGCAGCAGCGGTTACGCCCTCGACCCCGCGGCCGCGGCCATGCTGGCGAAGGGGGACCGGCGCATCTTCGCCGCGCGCAGCATGCAGCCGGACGACCCGTGGTGCCTCATCTCGTTCACCCTGCCCGAGGAGGAGCGCCGGCTCCGGCACCAGCTGCGGCGCCGACTGCAGGGCATCGGCTGCGGCACGGTGTCGGCGGCGCTCTGGGTCTGCCCGGACTTCCTCGCCGATGAGGTGGCGGAGATCTTCGCCGAGCTCGGCATCCGCGCCGCCGCCACCCTGTTCCGTGCGGAGCGGCCCCGGGTGGCAGGGGAGCTCATCGCGGCGGTGGCGACGTGGTGGGATCTCGACACGATCGCCCGCCTGCACCACGATGCGATCGCGGGCCTCGAGACGCTGCTGCCGGTCCCGTCCAGCTCGGCGACCGGCGGCCAGACCGCCTTCGCCCGCTACGTGCGCGGCGTCGACGTCTGGCGACCGGTGCCCTACCTCGACCCGGGTCTCCCCGCCGACCTGCTGCCCGCCGACTGGCCCGGCGCGCGCAGCACCGCCCTGTTCGCCGAGCTCACCGCACGGTATGCCGACGCATCCGCCGCACTCGTGTCCGACGTGGTCAGGCGTCGAAGCGTGCCCGGCTCGCCTCGATCTCGTCCTGGTGAGCCTGCGTCCAGGCGATGAACGCGTCGACCGGCTCCTGCACGGTCACGCCGAGCGGAGTCAGCGAGTACTCCACGCGCGGCGGCGACTCGGCGTAGCTCTGCCGGTGCACGAGCCCGTCACGTTCGAGCGACCGCAGGGTTCGGGTGAGCATCCGGTGCGAGATGCCGTCGACCGCCGTCATGAGCCGGGTGAAGCGCTGCGGGCCGTTCTCCAGAGCCTTGATGACCTGCATCGACCACTTGTCGCCGGTCATCGTGAAGATGTCCTTCACGAGCTCGCGGGTCTCGGGCACCGCGCACGCCGATTCGAGGTCCAGGTGGGTTGCCGCCAGGGGAGCCGTCATGCCGGATTACGTCCTTTCGTGTGCGTCACGCACGTCAAAGTGCGTGGCCGAAGTCGGGACTAAATCGGCCCGCACGCTGTTGCGCACTACTGACAACGCGCATTACGCACGATTCGTTCCTGAAGGAGAAACGCATGACCAAGATCGGGATCATCCTCGGCAGCACCCGCCCCGGACGCAACGGCGAGGCCGTCGCGAAGTGGGTGACGGAGATCGCCTCGCGCCGCACCGACGCCGAGTTCGAGCTCGTCGACCTGGCCGACTACCCGCTCCCGCACCTCGACGAGCCCATGTCGGCCGCCTGGGGCAACTACCAGAACGACCACACCAAGGCCTGGTCGGCGAAGATCTCGGAGTTCGACGGCTTCGTGTTCGTCACCCCCGAGTACAACCACTCCACCTCGGGCGTGCTGAAGAACGCGCTCGACTACCTCTACGCGGAGTGGAACAACAAGGCGGCCGCGTTCGTCAGCTACGGCGGCGTCGGCGGTGCCCGGGCCGTGGAGCACCTGCGCCTCATCGCCTCGGAGTTGCAGCTGGCGACCGTGCGGGCGCAGGTCGCGATCTCGCTCCTCACCGAGTTCAAGGACTTCCGGGAGTTCACGCCGAGCGACTACCTCGAGCCGCAGGTCGACACGATGCTCGACCAGCTCGTCGCCTGGTCGAAGGCGCTGGCTCCGCTGCACGCCGCGCCGGCCACGGCCGACGCCGACGAGGTCGAGGAGACCGTCGCGGCTTAGCGCGACATCGGCGGGGCTGGTTGTCCGGCGCGGCGGTTGCCACCAGAGTGGAAGTGACCGACCGTGAGAGGACACGCATGTCAGACCAATCCGGCCAGCCGGCCCTGCAACTCACCCACCTGAGCAAGCGCTTCGGCGAGAAGGTGGCCGTCGACGACCTGAGCCTCACGGTTCCGGTCGGCTCGTTCTACGGCCTCGTCGGGCCCAACGGTGCGGGCAAGACCACCACGCTCTCGATGGCGACGGGCCTGCTGCGGCCGGATGCCGGGCAATCCCTCATCCACGGCGTCGACATGTGGCGGGAGCCGATCAAAGCGAAGTCGCTCGTGGGCAACCTCTCCGACGGCGTGAAGCTGTTCGACCGGCTCACCGGCGAGCAGCTCGTCACCTACAACGGACTGCTGTTCGGGCTCGACCGCGCCGAGGTGGCCACCCGAACCGCCGACCTCCTGAAGCTGCTCGACCTCGAGCAGGCGGCCGGTACCCTCGTGGTCGACTACTCGGCGGGAATGACGAAGAAGATCGCCTTGGCGTGCGCCCTTGTGCACGCACCGCGGCTGCTGGTGCTCGACGAGCCGTTCGAGTCGGTCGACCCGGTGTCGGCGGCGAACATCCGCGACATCCTCACCGGGTACGTGCAGAACGGCGGCACCGTCATCGTCTCGAGCCACGTGATGGACCTGGTGCAGCGGATGTGCGACCACGTCGCCGTCGTCGCCCACGGCCGGGTGCTCGTGGCCGGCACGGTCGACGAGGTGCGTGGCGAGTCCACGCTCGAAGACCGTTTCGTCGAACT
>BADC01000811.1 GCA_000333435.1 Corynebacterium-like bacterium B27
TGCCGTCGCCCGCGACGCGACCTTCAGCGGTTACGACCCTTCCCGTGGCGAGGAGATCGCCCCCGCATTCTCGATTTCCACCGCCGAGGATGTGGCCGAAGCCTGCCGGCTGGCCGCCGAGGCGTTCGATGCCTTTCGTGACACCGATCCGGATCAGCGCGCCCGCTTCCTCGAAACCATCGCCGACAATATCGACGCGCTGGGCGATGCCCTGATCGCACGCGCCATGCAGGAGAGCGGCCTGCCGCAGGCGCGGCTGACCGGCGAGCGCGGGCGCACGAGCGGCCAGCTCCGCCTGTTCGCGACGCATCTGCGCCGGGGCGACTGGGCCGGCGTGACCTTCGACACGCCGCTGCCCGATCGCGCCCCGCTGCCGCGCAGCGACCTGCGCCAGCGCCGCATCGCGATCGGCCCGGTCGCGGTGTTCGGCGCCTCCAACTTCCCGCTCGCTTTCTCGGTCGCGGGCGGCGACACCGCCTCCGCGCTGGCGGCCGGCTGCCCGGTCGTGGTGAAGGGCCACCCCGCCCACCCCGGCACGACCCGTATGGTCGCCGACGCCATCCGTGACGCGATCGCCGCCTGCGGCCTGCCCGAAGGCGTCTTCTCGCTGGTGCAGGGGCCGGCCAACGAGCTGGGCGCCGCGCTGGTCACCGATCCGCGCATCAAGGCCGTGGGCTTCACCGGATCGCGCGGCGGCGGCCTCGCGCTGATGAAGCTCGCCGCCGAGCGG
>BADC01000810.1 GCA_000333435.1 Corynebacterium-like bacterium B27
ACGCCGACTTCGGATGACCCCGGCGGCCCCAGCGGCGAGCGCCTCCCGCACGAGGCCCACGCGGTCGGCGATGCTGTGCACGAGCACCGCGGCACCCATCGACCGCGCGTGCTGCACGTTCTCGGTGACGGTGAAGTCGTCGCCGAGGCTGAGGTCGAGCACGATCACGTCGCAGCTGCGCCCGGCCAGCGCCACCCAGAGCTCGCTCACCGAGGCGCAGGCGGCCACCACGTCGTAGCCCGCTTCGAGGCCGGCGGCACGGATGCCCAACCGCACCGACTCGTGGTCGTCGACGATCGCGATCTGCACCGGGCGCGCGGGCTCGCCCGTCGCATCCGTCGCCGCTTCGTCGTGGTCGTCGTGCACCGTTCACCCCTCGTGAGACTGGATGCCAGTCTACGGCGGGCCGGTTCCCACCCGGTCGGCGGGTCAGCTGCGCACGAGCACGCCGACCGTCTCCACGTGATGGGTGTGCGGGAAGAGGTCGTAGGCGCGCACCCGGTCGAGTTCGTACCCGCCCTCGCGGAAGAGGCCGACGTCGCGGGCGAACGCCACCGGGTCGCAGGCGACGTAGACCACCTGGGCGACGCCGAGCCGCACGAGCGAGCCCACCACCTGCTTGCCGGCACCGGAGCGCGGCGGGTCGATCACCATGGTCGCGGCCTCGAGCCGCCGCCGGTCGTCGGCGCCGGCCTGCCGCTCGAGGTCGGCGAGGTACTGGTCGACGCGCCCCGTCACCGCACGGGCGCCGACCCACTCGGCGAGGTTCTCGGCGGCATGGTCGGTCGCGGTGGCGTCGCTCTCGACGCTCGTGATGCGGGTCGCCTGCCCGAAGCGGTCGCCGACCGCGGCGGCGAGGAGGCCCACGCCGCCGTAGAGGTCGTGGTTGGCTGCGCGCGGGTCGAAGAGGTCGGCGCGGGTGAGGTCCTGCACGGCGCGCGTGAGGGTGCTCGCCGGTCGCG
>BADC01000809.1 GCA_000333435.1 Corynebacterium-like bacterium B27
CGTCGCGAGATACCTCCCCGCGAAGATGAAGAACTTCCGCATGCCGACGATCCCCTCTGCTGCCAGGGTTCTAATGTAGCCTCGTCGATGTGAACGACGAGGCTACGACATCCGCCGGCGAACCGGCACTCGGCGAACCGGCACTGACGGTGCTGACCGCGGGTGTCAGCCCCGAAGAGCTCGCCGCGGTGACGGCGGTGGTCGACGCGGCCGTCGCGGAGGAGCTCGCCGAGTTGCATGACGACGTGCAGATCGGCCCCTCGGTGTGGGAGCGCAGTCAGCGTGCGCTCCGCACCCCGCTGCAGCCGGGCCCGGGAGCCTGGCAGAGCTACGGTCGCTGAAACTTTTCTGAATGCCGGCTGGATGCATCCGCCGAAATGTCCACCGAAAGTCCTACTGTGCGCGTGCTCGAACCCGGCCACGATAGGTAGCGCTAGGTGTGCCTCTTCACGGAGGACACCGCCGGATGCAGGCCGACTAGGGTAAGCGGGCTTGCGTTCCGGGGGCGAGTCAGGGCGATATTCGGGTTGTCGTCCTGACTCGAAAGCTTTCCGGGGGTCGAAGTCATTCGGCCCCCGGTTCTTCGTCTGCGGGGGGATGCGCGGCTCGACCCGCGTCCACGGTGCGAACGACGCGCGGCACCTCGAGCCACAGATCGAGTTCGGCCTCCTCGGCATCCGCCGGGTCGGGATCGCGCAGCCCCACGATCGTCACCGCCACGTCGTCGTCGTGATGGGCGGTGCGCACCACGAGACGATCGGCGCGGCTCTCACCGATCTGCTGGGCGATCACCGCGGTGATGCGGGCGTGCTGCTCGCGGTCGAGGTCGTCGATGCCGCCGTCGTCGAGCAGCGTCACCTCGACCCCGCGCCGCCGGGCGGCGAGCGCTTCTCGCCGCACCGCGTCGTCGAGCAGCCGGCGGCCGCGGATCTCGTCGCGCATCGCCGCCTCCAGGTGCAGGCACTCGCGTTGGTCGTCGTCGCTCAGCCGGCCTTCGCTCGTGACGATGCGGCGCAGCATCGGCTCGACGAGGCGGTTCATCTGCACCAGGCGCACCCGGCGCTCGTAGAACTCGGCCTCCTCCTGGGCGTGCCATTCGGCGGCGCGCTGTTCGGCGAGCTCGAACAGCCGGGCATCGCGGGAGGAGCGCCCGATCGACACCGTGGTGGCCTGGCCGATCGCCACCCAGATCGGGCCGCCGATGGCCCCGAGTGCCGGCAGCTCCAGAAGGTCACGCGACCAGAACAGCACCGTGATGACCATGATCGCGATTCCCACCCACGCGAACCAGGGTCTCTGGCGCACCACCGTGATGGTCATCAGGGTGCCCACGGCGCCGATGATCCAGGTGGCGTAGCCGTTGTCGTCGCGCGGGTCGAGCTGGGTGAGCACGAGGATGAGGCCCACCGTGCTCACGGCGACGTTGGTGGCGGCGAGGGCGCTGGGCATGCGGATCGAGGGCGCCGGGGCGAGGCTCACCGCGGTGGCGGCGCCGTAGAGGGCCATGGCCACCACCGCCGGCCAAGGCGACTCCGGCACCGACAGCGAGTAGAGCGCCAGCACCACGTGGTCGGCCGAGAAGATCGCGGCGAGTCCGACGAGCAGGATGCGCGGCATCGAGATCATCATGCCGCCCCGCCCTCGGCGCCCGCCGGCGCCGGCCACGAGATGACCACGGAGGTGCCCGCGCCGGGAACCGAACGGATGTCGGCCACGCCGCCCACCGCATCCACCCGCTCCCGGATGGAGATGCGCAGGCCCAGCCGGTCGGGCGGAACCGAACCGACGTCGAACCCGGCGCCGGTGTCGGCGACGACGACGGTGACCCCCTCGGTCACTCCCTGCGCGCCACGGCCGTGCACCGAGATGGTGCGCTCCACCGGGTCGCCGGCGTGCCGGATGCTGTTCACGATCGCCTGCACCGTCGCCGAGTACAGGCCCTCCACCACTCGGGTCGGCACGACGCCGTCGAGCTCGCCGTCGACCGAGAATCCGATCTCGGCGGAGAGGGTCTCGGCGAGCCGCCGCGACCGCTCGACCAGCACGGAGAGCGGCAGGTCGGCCGACCCTTCCGATTCAGCGTCGGCGCTCTGCAACGACACGAGGGCTCGCTGCGCCATCTGCACCGCCCGCTCGCGCTCGTCGGGGGTGCCGGCGCGCGCGGCGGCCAGGAGGGTGGAGAGCACCCGGTCGTGGATGACCGTGTCGACCCGGGTGCGCTCCTGTTCGGCGGCGTGCCGCTTGGCCGCATCCGCGTACCGCTGCACGGCGGTGCTCTGCGCCTCGTCGACCTGGCTGGCGCTCGTGCGGAGCGCTGTCACGACCACCAGCACGAACGAGCCGAGCAGCAGGGCGTAGACGGCCTCGAGCAGGGCGAGCTGCCACGGCGCGCCACCGCCCGCGGGGAGCACGCGGAGCACCGCGAAGATGGTGGGCACCGCCACGGTGTACACCGCCGCCCAGAAGGTGGAGAACGAGATGGCGGCCGCCCCGATGGCGACGATGACGATGTACCAGAGCCACGGTTGCGTGCCGAGCGCCGCCTCGGGCGACCGCACCGCGAGCGGCCAGACCACGAGGGTGGCCAGGAACACCCCCCGCTCGACCCCCATGGCGGCGCGTACCCCCCGCCCGGCGAGGGAGCACGCGAAAGCGACCCCGATCGACCCGAACAGCACCGCC
>BADC01000808.1 GCA_000333435.1 Corynebacterium-like bacterium B27
GACTTTGCCCTCGAGCGCGGTGCCCGCCGTGGGAAGGTACGTTCGGTGTAGGTCATTGCAATTCCTTAGCGTTGTGAGTGGTCGGAGTTGTGAGTTGTCGCGGGGAGTCGGGTGCCGGCGGCGGCCCGGGCCCGGTCGGCGATCTCGTCGAAGCGGCCCGCGGCGATGTCGTCGCGCGGGGCGATCCAGGTGCCGCCGCAGGCGGCGACGGCGGGCACGGCCAGCCAGTCCGCCAGGGTGTCGGGGCGGATGCCCCCGGTCGGCATGAAGGAGACGTCCCGGTAGGGCCCGGCGAGCGCGGAGACCATCGGGATGCCCCCGCTCGCCGTTGCGGGGAAGAACTTCAGCAGCGTGAACCCGGCCTCGCGCGCCCGTTCGATCTCGCTCGGCGTGACCGCGCCGGGCACGATGCCGACACCGGCGTCGCGGGCTTCGGCGACGACCGCGGGGTTGTACCCCGGGGAGACGAGGAAGTGGGCGCCGGCCGCGGTGGCGGAGCGGGCGGTGGACGGGTCGAGCACTGTGCCCGCGCCGACGATCAGCTCGGGCACCTCGGCGCGGAGGCGCCGGATCGACTCCTCGGCGGCATCCGTCCGGTACGTGACCTCGACGATCGGCAGGCCCGCGGCCACCAGCGCCCGGCCGAGGCCGATCGCGGTCGCGGCGTCGACGATCTCGACGACGGGCACGACGCCGTGGTGGCGCAGCACGGCTTCGAGCGACTCAGACATGCCGGGCTCCTTCGACGAGGGTCTGGTGGCCGGCCGCGTGCGTCGCGTCGCGACGGGCGACGCGATAGGTCAGCCCGATGCTCGGCAGCGTCCAGTCGAGGTCGGCGGCCTCGCGGGCGAACTGCTCCCGCGCATCCGCCGGGTCGACCGTGTTGAAGTCGAAGAGACCGAAGTGGTGGCCGAGGAGGGCCGGGATGCCGGCCTCACGGGTGAGCGCGATCGCCTCGCTCACCGAGAAGTTTCCGGGCACCCCGTTCGTGGTGCGGTGGGCGTCGCGGCCGTTGACCGGCAGCAGCGCCAGGTCGACCCGGGCGGCGCGCAAGCGGTCGGCGAGCCCCGGGTATGGCACGCAGTCGCCCGAGTGGTAGACGCGCACGCCCCCCATCTCCACGACGTAGCCGAGGCACAGGTGGTCGCCCGCGGCATCCGTCTCGAGGGTCTCGTGCGCGGCCGGCAGGGCCTCGACGGTGACGCCGTCGAGGGGCGACGTCGTATCGCCGTCGGCCAGTCCGGTCAGCGACGCCGCCGGGATGCCCCGCTCGAGCGCCACGTCGCGGCGCGCCCTTGGCGCCACGAAGACGGGCCGGTTCTGCTGCAGCAGACCGCGCACGGTCCACGGGTCGAGGTGGTCGGTGTGGGCGTGCGTGTGCAGCACCGCCCCGATGCCGACGAGCCGTTCGGGTTCGACCGGGGCCGGGTGCATCCGCTCGTGCGCAAAGAGGGTGCCGCGGTACTTCGCCGCGAGGCTGTTGCTGAGGTACGGGTCGATCAGGATGCGCTGCCCGCCCGCTTCGAGGGCGAACCCCGGCTGGGCGAGCCACCAGAGCCGCAGGCCCGGGTGCTCGCCGGCCGGCC
>BADC01000807.1 GCA_000333435.1 Corynebacterium-like bacterium B27
TGCCGTTCCCGTTCTTCCCGCGCCAGCTGTCGGTGACGGATGGGCTGACCATCGCCCTTCCGGCGTTCTTCCTCGCCCTCCTGCCGAACGCGCAGCGGTACGTGCCGGGCTTCTTGCGTCGCTCGCTCACCTTCGCCATCCCCGCCGGGATCGCCGTCACCCTCGGGATCGCCGCGTACGCCCGGCTGGCGGCGAACGCGCAGATCCCGGAGGCGGAGATCCGCACCGGGTCGACCCTCATCCTGACCATCATCGGCCTGTGGATCCTGGTCGTCCTGTCGCGCCCGGTCACCCGCTTCAAGGGGGCCGTGATCGGCGCGATGATGATCGGGTTGGTGCTGGTCTACACCGTGCCGATCGTGCGCGACTTCCTGCAGCTCGTCGATCCGACCCTGCCGACCGCGCTGCTCGTGCTCGGCACCTCACTCGCCTCGATCGCGCTCATCGAGATCGTGCGCTTCGCCCACCGACGCATCGCTCGCCGGGACGCGGAGCGCGCGAGCGCCGGGTTGCGCGCCCAGCCGGGTCACGCCGACGCGAAGTAGCGGCGGCCCGGCCCGGCCCACAGCGGAAGGATCACCGCCACGGCGACGACCGAGGTGACCGCGACGCCCGACCAGTCGCCGTCGCCGGCCACGACGAGGTCGACCACGGCGAGGGCGACGCCGAGCAGCATCACCGCGGTGGCACCGGTTCGCGCGGCCCGGCTGGCGCGCGCCACGCCGGAGGCGAGGGCGATCACGAACAGCCCGAACAGGATCATCGCCGCCCCGAGCAGGGTCACGGTGAGCGCAGCAGCGCCGGCACTCGCCTCCGGGGTGTAGCGGAGGAAGATGGCGAGGATGCCCAGCGCGATCTGGGCGATGCCGCCGATGTACATCAGCACCACCGCGATCGTCACCGGTCCGGGTCGCTTGGCTCCTGCGCTGTTCACCATGTGCTCATCGAACCATGCGGACGGCGGTGTCGCTCCGAGGCGTACCGGCGCGAACCGGCAGAACGCCCGGCACTGTGGAGCTCCGCGGCCCCGTCACGGCCACGGGAGTTCATCGATTCAGGACGCATCCGAATGGTGGTGAACTCCGAGCTCGGGGAATCGCGCCGCGAGCAACTCGAGCGTGCGCTCGCGGGACGGCGTCGCGTCGAGCGGGTCGGCCGCCCACGCGCCCCCGGCCGGCGACACCATGACCTCGTCGACCCCGAACTGCTCGGCGAGCGAGCGGATGCGCCCCTCCACCGACTCGGGCGTGCCGATCAGCCAGCGCCGCGACTGCTCGAGCACCGATGCCTGCTCGGCATCGGTCAGTTCCGTGGTGCGCGCCTCGTCGATCGTGAGCTGAGGGGTGAGCGCCCCGCCGGTGCGCAGCCGCGCCATCGAGATGAGCTGCGGCATCGTCACCAGCTGCGCCTCTTCATCCGTCGGGGCCACCGAGATGTTCACCGTGAGGAAGGTCTTCGGCGCGGCCAGCGCCTCGGAGGGCTGGAACCGGCTGTGGTAGATCTCGAGCGCCTGCTCGATGCCGGGCTGCCCGAAGTGGTTCGCGAACACGAACGGCAGGCCGAGCGAGGCCGCGAGCGTGGCGCTGAAGTTGCTCGAGCCGAGCAACCACAGCTCCGGCGCGGTGCGGATGCTCGGGGTGGCCTTCAACTCGTACGACCGCGCCCGGATGTTCAACCCCACGCCGGGCTGGTCGTCGTCTCCGAACGGCTTGCTCGCGGTGGCGCGGTCGGAGCCGAGCAGCGCCGCAACGGTCTCGACGTCGGTGGGGAAGGTCTCGGCCGGGTCGGCGTCGCTCGAGGTGCGCTGGCCCCGCAGCATGTACGCGGTCACCGGGTCGGAACCGGGAGCGCGCCCGAGCCCGAGGTCGATGCGCCCGGGGTGCATCGCCTCGAGCAACGCGAACTGCTCGGCGATCGAGAGCGGCGCGTGGTTCGGCAGCATAACACCGCCCGAGCCCAGACGGATGCGCGTGGTCTGCGCCGCGAAGTGCGCGATCAGCGTCGACGGCGAGGTCGAGGCGACGGCCGGCATGTTGTGGTGCTCCGCCACCCAGAACCGGGTGTACCCGAGGCGGTCGGCGGCGCGAACGAGCGCGAGGCTCGCGGCCACGGCCTCGCCGGACGACTGGCCGGTGCGAACAGGAATGAGATCGAGCACGGAGAGCTGAGTCATGACCTCTACCTCAGCCTCGCCGGGCGCCGGTTTATTCCGGCTCCCGGGCAGCTAGGCGGCCCGGGAGCCAGGCGCGTGCGCGTGCGGTCGTAGGCTGGGGGCATGCCTGCACGCGATCATCCCGCCGTCCGCGCCGTGCGAGAGGCGCTCGACGCCGGCGGCGTGCCAGGCGAGGTGGTGTGGCTCGATGACGCGGCGAGCACGGCGGCGCTTGCGGCCGCCGCGCTGGGCGTCGAGGTCGGGGCCATCGCCAACTCGCTTGTGTTCCTGCTCGACGGGCAGCCCCTCCTCGTGCTCACGAGCGGCGCGCATCGCGTCGACACCGAGTGGCTCGGCGAACGACTCGCGTCATAGTGCCGGCGCGAGCGCGAGGCTCATGGGGGCATACGCAACAGGCCGTACTCGACGACCCAAGGTGAGGGGGTGGCCGGACGGTGCGTCCGAAGGCCGCGCCGTTCGACCGCGCCCTCACATGTCGCGTCGCGCCGGACAGGGGCCGGCGCGACCCGGGCAGCCCGAGCGAAGCCCGGGCCGCCCGGCAGCCAGCACTGTGGTTTCCAGCACGCTCTGAGGCGGGGCTGAGGCGGGAATCCGCGCGAATTCGCGAAACTCGGGTCGATTACCGCCCAAACGGGGCGCGCGCACGTACTGTGACCATGTGTGGCGTGCCGATAAGAAACGAGACTCAGACGATTCGTCGTCTGCAGCCGACTCCGTCGAGTCGGCCTGGGGTCGCAGTGGCCGGTCCTCGTCCAACAGCCCGATCGCCCAGGTCTACTCGACGGAGAGCCTGGTCGAACCGACCCGTGACCGCTGGCGGGAGGAGATCGCGTCGCTCGGCGGCGAGTCGCCCCTCATCCGCTTCGACGATTCGCCGCGCTCGCGCATCGAGCTGAGCACCACGCATCCGGGCGGCCTCGCGCAGTTCATCACGGGCAACTCGACGCTGCTGTCGAGCCTCATCCGCGACGAGCTCGCGCTCCGCAACGCCCGCATCGCCGCGGGTGCCATCACCGACAAGGGCGTCGAGCTGCGCTCGGTGCGCGGCATCGACTCGGTGCACCTCGCCATCGGCCTGGCCGAGTGGCGTGGGCAGGCGGATGCGCAGAATCCCGACGCCGAGCCGGCCCAGTTCCGCGCCCCGGTGCTGCTGCGGCCAATCTCGGTGCGCCGTTACGGCCGCGACTTCGAGCTGAAGCTGCGCGGCACGCCGTTCGTCAACCCCGAGCTCGTGCGCGTGCTGCAGGAGCAGTTCCAGATCACCGTCGACCGCGAGGCGCTCGTCGCGCTCGCCGCGTCGAACGGCGTGTTCAAGCCGCAGCCCGTCATCGACCGGCTGCGCAGCCTCACCTCGCACCTGGCCTGGTTCCAGGTGCAGCCGCGGCTCGTGGTCTCGAGCTTCGCCGATGTGGCGAGCGGGATGCTGGCCGACAGCGCCGACATCTCGCATCCGGTGCTCGACGCCCTGGCCGGCAACCTCAGCTCACGCCGCGCGGTGCAGGACGGTTACCACCCGGTCGAGCCGTCGCCGCAGGACCACCGTGCACCCGCCACCGACACCCTCCTGCTCGACGCCGACAGCGAGCAGGAGAACGTGATCGCGCAGATCGCGGGCGGCAACTCGCTGCTCGTGAAGACGCTGCCCGGCACCGGCGGCACGCAGACCATCGTGAACGCCATCGGCGCCCTCGTCGGCCAGAACAAGCGGGTGCTCGTGGTCACGCCACGCCGGCTCAGCCTCAGCGGCATCAACCGCCGGCTGTCGGATGTGGGGCTGCCGGGTGTCGCCGTGTCGCCGCGCACGCTCCGGCGCGACCTCATCCAGTCGATCGGCCGCAACGAGAAGGCGCAGCAGCCGCACGTCGCCGACGTCGACGAAGCACTGGTGCGTCTGCGCAGTGTGCTGCTCGACTACCGCGCCTCGATGTCGCGGGTCGACCCGTTGCTCAAGGTCTCGGTGCTCGACGCCCTGCGCGAACTCGCCCGGCTCGCGCTGCTACCCAACCCGCCCTCGACCACCGCGCGGCTCGACCGCTCGGCACTCGAGTCGCTCGCCACCGGCCGGGCGAAGGCCGCCAAGACACTCAGTCGCGCGGCCGAGCTCGGGCAGTTCCGCTACGGCCCCGACGACTCGCCCTGGTACGGCGCCCAGTTCGCCTCGAGCGACGACGCGCACCGGGCCCACCAGCTCGCCAAGCGGCTCGACAAGACCGACCTGCCGCGGCTGCTCACCGGTGCCTACGAGCTCATCGGCCAGACCCGCATGCGGCCGTTCACCTCGCTCAACGAGCTCGGCACCTACCTGCGCCTGCTCGCCGACCTGCGCGAGACGCTCGACAAGTTCCTGCCGGTGGTCTTCGACCGCTCGCTCACCGACCTCATCGCCGCGACGAGCCCGCGCCGCGACGCCCCGCAGCTGTCGTCGACGAGTCGCCGGCGTCTCAAGGCGCTCGCGAAGGAGTACGTGCGGCCGGGCGTGCACATCGGCGACCTCAACGAGGCGCTCCGCCGCATCCAGCAGCAGCGCACGCTCTGGTACCGGTTCGCCGCCGCGGGCATACCGCCGGAGATCCCGGTGGGCATCAACGACGTGCAGGTCGCGTTCCAGCGCGTCACCGAAGACCTCGCGCAGCTCGATCTGCCGCTCGGCACCGTGGGCACGGCACGTCAGCTCGCCGCCCTGCCGATCGACCAGCTGATCGGACTGGTCGAGGGTCTCGCCGCCGATTCCGAGGTGCTCGCCAACCTGCAGGAGCGCACCGCGCTCCTCGACTCGCTGCGTGAGCACGCCCTCGACCCGCTGATGGTCGACCTCTCGAACCGGCACGTGCCCGAGTCGGCCGTCGCCGACGAGCTCGAACTGGCCTGGTGGCAGTCGGTGCTCGAGCTGATGCTCGCCGACGACCGGGCGCTGCTCGGCGCCAACACCGGTGTGCTCGACCGTCTCGAGGGCGACTTCCGGCTCGTCGACGAGGCGCACGCCGCCATGAACGGGCAGCTGCTGGCCTGGCAGCTGGCCGAGACCTGGAGCGTCGGCCTCGTCGACCACCCCGACGAGGCCTCGGCTCTCAAGGGCCTGCTGCGCTCCGACCGCGTCGACTCCTTCGGGCTGCACGCCGCGGCCCCGCACCTCGGCAAGGTGCT
>BADC01000806.1 GCA_000333435.1 Corynebacterium-like bacterium B27
GGCGGGAGATCCCGTGGTTCGCCGCGCAGGCGGAGCACACGCCGGAGCCGGAGGTCGCAGCGACCGTACCGGTGCGGCAGCTCGGCATCTCGCGGCGCGGGGCGTGGCTGGCCGCGGCGTCGGCCGGTGTGCTGCTCGGCGGCGCGAATGCGCTCCTGATGAGCGCCCTGCACGCCGGGAACCTCGCGGTGGTCTCGGTGCTGTCGAGCCTCTACCCGCTCGCCACCGTGCTCCTGGCGGCGATCGTGCTGCGCGAACGGGTGTCCCCCATCCAGGTGCTCGGCATCGCCCTGGCGATCCTCGCCGCGGTGGTGCTCAGCCTCTCCTGACGGCCGCGCGCACCGACCGTGCCCAGGAGCGGGTGGGGAACTAGAGCGGGTGGGGGTGGAAGAAGGTGCCGAGCTCGGCGCCGGCGAGGGCGTCGGCGACGTGCGTGGTCGCGGTGACGAGCACGGCGGTACCGGCCGCGGCGGCGAGGCGGGCGGCCGAGACCTTGGTGGCGGCTCCCCCGGTGCCGACGCCGGCGGCGCCGATGTCACCGAAGGTCACTCCGGCGAGGTCGTCGCCCACGGGCACGTCGTCGATGCGCACCGCACCCGGCTCCTGGGGCGGGCGGGTGTAGAGGGCGTCGACGTCGGAGAGCAGGATGAGGGCATCCGCCCCGACCAGCTGCGACACCAGCGCCGCGAGGCGGTCGTTGTCGCCGAAGCGGATCTCGTGGGTCGCCACCGTGTCGTTCTCGTTCACGATGGGCAGGATGCGAAGGCCGAGCAGCCGGTCGACGGCTCGCTGGGCGTTCGACCGGTGGGTCGGGTTCTCGAGGTCGCCTGCCGTGAGCAGCACCTGGCCCGCCACGATGCGGTAGCGGTCGAGGCTGTTCTGGTAGCGAAAGATGAGCACGTTCTGCCCCACGGCGGCCGCGGCCTGCTGGGTGGCGAGGTCGTTGGGGCGGGCGTCGAGCTGCAGGTAGGGCATCCCGGTGGCGA
>BADC01000805.1 GCA_000333435.1 Corynebacterium-like bacterium B27
GTGATCCTCCTCGGCCGGTTCCCGGATGCCCCGGGCACGGCCGGGCAACGACATCCGTCAGGTCATCACCGTTCCGGGCGAGCGGCCCGGCGACCGCGGGTCGGCGGAACTCGCCGAACTGCGCGCCCAGCTCCTCGGCGGCCTTGGCATCGAACGGCACTCGGCGCAATAGCGCCCACCCAGCCCCAGTTCTCACTTCCCACAGCACACAGCACACAGCACACAGCACACAGCACACAGCACACAGCGAAGGACACCCATGACCACGTAGTCGGCCTTCCACCGTGCGTAGGCGGCCGCGGTGTCGGCATCGGCGGCGGCCGCACCACCGGGCGGCAGCGCAGCGCCGGGCGCCGGGTCGACGAGGTGGGAGCCGAAGGGCCGGCTCGGCGCATCGCCCGCTGCCGCCAGCGCGGGGGAGGGTGGCGCGACGGCCACCCCGAGGAGTGCCGCGACGACGGCGGCCAGCCCGAGCGTGGTGATGCCACGCCTGCCGCGACCGCGCATCCGTTCCCCCTCGTCTCCGGTGCGAGCTCGACTCCGGTGCGATCGAGGATACCTCAGCGCCGCTGGGGCCGCAGCGGCAGTCGCTGCTCGTACTGCACGTCGACGGTGTGGTCGGTGAAGCCGAGCGAGCGGTAGAGCGCGACCGCCCGGGTATTGTCGGCGTCGACGAAGAGCGCCGCCTGCACGCAACCGCGCTCGGCCAGCCGCGCCAGGCCCCGGTTCATGAGGAACCGCCCGAGCCCCTGCCCAGCGGTAGACTCGTCGACCCCGATCACGTAGATCTCGCCCACCCGGTCGTCGCCGGGCTCGACCTTCAGCCAGTTGTAGCCGACCAGCCGGCCGGTCGTGTCGCGCAGCAGCAGGAAGTCGTCGGGTTCGAACCACGACTCCGAGCGGCGGAAGCTCAGGTCTTCCGCCGTGAGGCCGCCCTGCTCCGGATGCTCGGCGAACACCCGCGCGTTCAGCTCCACCCACTCGTCGATGTCGCGCCCGCCGCGGAAGGTCGAGAGCTCGAAACCGTCCGGCACCGGCGCGATGTCGAGGGCGGCGGGCAGTTCACGCCGCAGCTGCAGCAGCCGGCGCACCGCATCGAAGCGGTGCGTCGCGGCCAGGCGCCGTGCCGCCGGGTGGTCGCCGTGCGCCCAGGCGCGCAACGGCTCGTCGTCAGGCCCCGGCCGGCCCTGGTTCGCCAGCAGGATCTCGAGCAGCTGCCGCCCGAGCCCCTCCTCGCGCCATTCCGGGTCGATCACGAACTCGAGCTCGCCCTGCCCCACGATGGCGGCGCCCACGATCGTGCCGCCGCGCTCGGCGACGAGCAACGAACGGGCGCCCTTGCCCGCATCCACCAGCGCCTGGTCGTTGAACGGCTGCTGGCCGTCGACGAGGGCTGCGCGTGCCACGAGCCGGAGGAAGGGTTCGCGCGCCTCGTCGGGGCTACTGACCGAGAGGGTGAGCGAGTCGCTCATTGTCGTCCTCGAAGAAGTTGAAGCGGTACCCCACGTTCCGCACGGTACCGATCAACGACTCGAGGTCGCCGAGCTTGGCGCGCAGCCGCCGCACGTGCACGTCGACGGTGCGGGTGCCGCCGAAGTAGTCGTAGCCCCACACCTCGCTGAGCAACTGCTCGCGGGTGAACACGCGCGAGGGATGCATGGCGAAGAAGCGCAGCAGCTCGAACTCCTTGAAGGTGAGGTCGAGCGGGCGGCCGTGCACGCGGGCCGAGTAGCTCGCCTCGTCGATGACCACCCCGGATGCCTGGATCTTCGACGTCAACTGGTCTTGCACCTGCCGGCCGATGGCGAGCCGGATGCGCGTGTCGACCTCCGCCGGACCCGCCGACTCGAGCACCACATCCGCTGCACCCCACTCCGCGCTCACGGCGGTGAGGCCGCCCTCGGTGAGCACCAGCACCACCGGCACGCCGATGCCGGTGCTGGAGAGGATCTTGCAGAGCGAGCGCGCCGATGCGAGGTCGTGCCGGGCGTCGACGAAGATGAGATCGCTGTTGGGCGTGTTGACGAGCTGCGAGGCCTCGGCCGGGATCTGCCGCGTGCGGTGGCTGAGCAGGGAGAGCGCCGGGAGCACCTCCACGTCGACCGCAGAGGTCAGGATCAACAACTGCGCCACGTAAGATCCTCCAGAGAACGCCGTCGGTACATACTATCGGGCAGAATGACGGGTATGAGTCTGCTCATGAGAAGCGTAGTCCCGGTGTGGATCCTCACGGTTCTCGCCGTCGTGGCGGTGGGGCTGTTCATCGCACCCGGGCAGTTCCTCGTGTTCATGCCGGTGGTGCTGGGGCTCGCGCTCCTCGTGACCTTCGGCATCCAGCTCCTCGTGCGCGAACGCAAGGGCTTCGTGAACCGGGTGTCGGCCAGCCTCGCCGGTGCGGTCGTCATCCTCGCCGTCGCCACCGTCGTGCTCGGTCCCTTGGCCTTCGCCGCGGGCGCTAAGCTGTGAGCATGTCCTACGTCGCGCTGGAACTCCTGTTCATCGGGCTGCTCGGGCTCGCGAGCCTCGCAATCGCCTGGACGGCAGGGGTCGTCATCTACAAGCTCTTCCGCGGTCAGCGCTGAGCCGCGCCCGGGTGCAGTCGTGATCGAGATCCCGACCGGTCTCCCCGCCGAGCTGGTGCCGCTGTCGTGGCTCATCGGTGTGTGGGAGGGCACCGGCGTCATCGACTACGCCGTGGGTGAGGAGCGGGTCTCCCAGGAGTTCGGGCAGCGCATCAGCTTCAGCCACGACGGGCTGCCGTTCCTCAACTACAGCTCGTACACCTGGCTCATCGGTGGCGACGCCGAGGGGCAGCCGCTCACGTCCGAGACCGGCTACTGGCGGCTGGCGCGCCTGCACATCGAGGGCGATGTGGGCCCGGGCATGCTGCCGGGCGTGGGCCCCAGGCCGTTCAACACCGCGCAGTCGGTCGAGACGCTCCGCAACTCAGCGGAGGGCTTCGACATCGAGGTGTCGATCGTGCATCCGACGGGCGTCAGCGAGCTCTACCTCGGCCAGGTGAAGGGCCCGCGCATCGACCTCGCCACCGACGCCGTGGTGCGCACGCAGTCGGCCAAGGAGTATGCGGCCGCGACCCGCATCTACGGTCTCGTCGACAATCATCTGCTCTGGGCGTGGGACATCGCGGCCCTCGGTCAAGACCTCCGTACGCACGCCTCGGCCCGGCTCGCGAAGGCGGATTGAGCGCCGTGCCGGCGTCACCCTTCCTCGAGCTGCCCGGAGCGGTCGCCGCGGCCGCCCCCGATGACGGCGTGGCGGCGCACTACGGCAACCCGATCGCCGAGCAGCGGATGCTCGGGCCCGCCGGTGCCGTGGTCGACCTGTCGCACCGCGGCGTCATCTCCGTCACCGGCCCCGACCGCCTGAGCTGGCTCGACTCGGTGACGAGTCAGAGCATCCGCGACCTCGCCCCCGGCGCCTCCGCCGAGACGCTGCTGCTCAGCGCCAACGGCCGCATCGAGCACGCCATCCGTGTGCTCGACGACGGCGAGACCGCCTGGCTGCTCGTCGATGCGGGGGAGACCGCGCCCCTCGAGCAGTGGTTGCAGCGCATGCGGTTCATGCTGCGCGTGGAGATCGCCGATCGCAGCGCCGAGTTCGCGACGGTCGGCTGGCTGGCCGACGGGCCCGACGGGGCGGCGCCGGCGGCGCTGGCCGAGCGGGCGGGCGTGGGGAACGGGCATCCGCTCACCTGGCGCGACCCGTGGCCCGAGGTGGTGGCCGGCGGCGTGCAGTACGCCCTGGTCGACGAGCACCCCGGTGCCGAATGGTGGTGGCGCGAGACGCTGGTGCCGCGGGCCGAGCTGCCCGCGCTCGCGGATGCCGTGCGCGCCGGTGAGCTCGCGGTGGCGGGCCTCCTGGCGGCCGAGGCGTTGCGCATCGCCGCGTGGCGGCCGCGGCTGTCGACCGAAGTCGACGAGCGCTCCATCCCGCACGAGCTCGACTGGATGCGGTCGGCCGTGCACCTGAACAAGGGCTGCTACCGCGGGCAGGAGACGGTGGCGAAGGTGCACAACCTCGGGCATCCGCCGCGCAGGCTGGTACTGCTCAACCTCGACGGCTCGGACGCCATGCTGCCGGCGTCGGGCGACGAGGTGGTGGTGGCCGGCGGCGACGAGGCCGTGGGCCAGGTCACCTCGGTCGCCGTGCACCACGAGTGGGGCCCGATCGCGCTCGCCGTGGTGAAACGTCAGCTCGCGGCGACCGAGGTGCTGGTGCGCACCGCCGACGGCGATGTGGTCGCCGCGGTGGAGGAGATCGTGTCGCCCGAGGCCGGCGCGACCGTCGGCCGCGTGCCGCGCCTGCCCCGGCTCGGCGCCCGCACGCGCTGAACCGCCCGTGACCGACGGCACCGCGCCCGACGGGCAGCCGCCCTCGCTCCTCCGGCGCGGAGAGGACATCGCGCGCGGCGGAGTCGAACGAACCGTCACGAGCTTTCCCGCCATCCTTCAGCTCGTGGTGGCGGTGACCGTCGCGTACGCGCTGGCGCACTACCTGCTCGGGCACGAGTACCCGATCGCCGCGGTCACCGTCGCCCTGTCGAGTCTCGGACTCGTGCTCGACGCCCGGCCGCGCCGCGTGATCGAGACCGCCATCGCGATGACGATCGGCATCGCGGTGAGCGAGGTCATCCTGCTCACGCTCGGGCAGGGGGTGTGGCAGTTCGCGCTCACCATGCTCGCGGTGCTCGCCGTGACCCGGGCGCTCTCGCCGCTGCCCGGCATCCCGATCGTGGCCGCGGTGCAGGCCGCGCTGGTCGCGCTCATGCCCGTCCCGCCGGGCGGACCGTTCACCCGCACCGCCGACGCGGTGGTGGGCGGGTTGATCGCGCTCGCCTGCACGGCGCTCATCCCGCGCGATCCGCGCCGGGCGGCGCGGCGCGAGGCGCTCAAGTTCTTCGGCGCCTTCACCGCGCTGACCGCGTCGCTCGTGACCGTGCTGCGGCTCGGCGATCAGCACACCGCCGAGGTGGTGCTGGGGCGCGCCCGGCAGACCCAGGGGCTCGTGGAGCAGTGGCGGGCCTCGGTCGACTCGGCGGTCGCCGTCGCCCGCATCTCGCCGTTCCTGCGCCGCCGGCGGGCCGAGCTCGCCGAGCTGCAGGTGATGCAGGTGAACATGGATCACGCGGCCAGGAACCTGCGCGTGGTGGTGCGCCGCGTCAGCGTGCTGCCCGGCGGCCGCCCCCGGCCGGCGATCGCGCAGGTCATCGAAGGGGTGCAGAGCGCGGCGTCGTTGCTGGCGCAGAGCATCGACCGGCCCGAGCTCCGGCCGGTCGTGCGGCAGAGTCTCGTGCTCATCGCCATCACGCTCGACCCGCGCATCCTGGTTCCGGACGAGCCGGTCTCGGAGGCGGCGCTCGTGGTCTCCATCCGGCCCCTGGTGTCCGACCTGCTGCTGGCGAGCGGGATGAGCGTCGACGACGCCCACGCCGCCTTCCCCGACATCAGCCGCTGACGCCGGTGCCCGTCACTCCGGCCGCACGCAGGTACGCCGCGCGCACGGCCGG
>BADC01000804.1 GCA_000333435.1 Corynebacterium-like bacterium B27
GTCTTCGCCCTGCCGTTCCAGCACGGCGATCTGCTCCGTCACATCCGTGATGCAGTCCTCCTTCGAGGCGTACATCGGGCGCTCCGCGTTCTGCGGCACCACGTACTTCTGGCCGTCGGCACCTTCGAGCACCACGCCCTCCTCGGTGGGCGCGCAGCCGGAGAGTGCGAGCACGGCGCCCGCGATCGACGCCACCGCGACGCCGCGCTGCACCGCTGCGCGGGAAACAGCGGGCCGCGCCCTGCCGGCCAGCCCCGAAAGAT
>BADC01000803.1 GCA_000333435.1 Corynebacterium-like bacterium B27
GAGGTGGCGGGGCGCGACGCCTCGACGTCGGCTGACCCGGAGGCGGTTGGGCGCGGCGCCTCGACCCTGCCTGGGCCGGAGGAGGGTCGTGATGGCAGCCGGGCGTGAGCGGCGCGCCGGGCACGGGGCGCGGCGACCTGAGGCGGAGCGGATCGGCGCGACCGTCGAACGGGTGGCTGTCCTGATCGGTGCGGGCGTCGCGCCCGCAGCCGCGTGGGGCTACGCCGCCGAGGGCGCCGACGATCCCGTCCTGCTCGCAGCCGCGCGCCACATCGCCGATGGTGCTGCGGTCGCCGACGCCATCGCGGCCAGCATCGGCGGCCGCGCCGCGGTTGCTGGCAGACGACCGGCGGACGGCGTGGCTGATCGACGGTCGACGTCTGCCTCTCGCGACTCCTCCGTGAGTGCCTGGCTGGTGCTCGCGGCCGCGTGGTCGGTCGCGACCGAGGCCGGAGCGCCACTGGTCCGGTGTCTCGGCGAGATCGCCGATTCCCTGCGGGCGGTGGGTCAGGTCGAACGCGAGACCGACGCCGCGCTGGCCGGGCCGGCCGCCACCACCAAGCTCGTGTCGGTGCTGCCGCTGATCTCGCTGGCCTCCGGATGGCTCCTCGGCCTCGACACGGGAGCTGCGCTGCTCGGCTCTCCTGCGGGCCTCACCTGTCTCGGCCTCGGTCTGACCCTGATGGCGGCAGGGCGGTTCTGGAGCAACGCCCTGCTGCGGCGGGCTCGACGCATCGACCCGGCTCCGGGTCTCGCCCTCGACCTCGTCTCGGTCGCCGTGGCGGGCGGGGGCTCGCTGCCGCACGCGCGTCGTCTCGTTGCGGAGGCCCTCGACCGGGCGGGTCTGGATGCGTCGCGCGACGAGGCGGCGATCCGGTCAGTGCTCTCCTTGTCGGCCCGTTCTGGTGCACCGCCCAGCGAACTCCTCCGCGGGGAGGCTGTTCGGGTGCGGCGCGACGCGGTGTCTCAGGCCCTGTCGCGAGCCGCAGCCCTCGGCACGTGGCTGATGCTGCCGCTCGGTGTCTGCGTCCTCCCGGCGTTCATGCTTCTCGCGGTTGCTCCCGTGCTGCTGGGCATCCTCAGCAGCACCTCGTCGATCTGACCGTCGATCTGACCGCCGCTCTGACCAGCTCGACGCGCCTCCCCGCGACTCATTCCATCACTCCAGCCCCCCACCCGAAAGGAACCCCATGAACACAACAACACACGCCGCTGCTCAGCTCCGTGACTGGTCGGGAGGCGGGCCCGCCGCCGTCCGCCGCTCCGCAGCCGTCTGGTGCGCCGCCCCCGTCCGCCGCGCCGCCGCCGTCCGCCGCGCTTCCGCCGTCCGCCGCGCCGCCACCGTCCTCGGCGACGAGTCCGGAGCAGCCACCGCGGAGTACGCCATCGCCACCCTCGCGGCTGTCGGATTCGCCGGGTTGCTCGTCGTCGTGCTGCGGGGCGACGACATCAAGGGCATGCTGACCGACATCATCCACCATGCGTTGTCGATCTCGATCTGAACGATGGCGAGACGAGTCCGGTTCGGTCACCGCGGAGTTCGCGATGATCTTCCCCGCGATCGCGGTCGTGCTCGCCCTGGGGGTGGGGGTGTGTCAGCTCGGAGCCGTGCAGGTGCGTCTGACGGATGCAGCGGCCGACGCCGCCCGCCTGATCGGCCGGGGCGACACCGCCACGGCCGCGACGCGGGTGAGCGAGGCGCAGCCGGGAGCGCGCCTGAGCGTGGAGCACCTCGGACCGGTGGTGTGCGTGACGGCGCGGGCCGACGCCTCGGTCGGCGTGCTCGGAGCGGCGCTCCCGTTCTCAGGGCGAGGCTGCGCTCTCGACGACACGACGGCGCCGTCGACGTGACGCTCCGAGGGGGGCCGCCATCGGTCTCGGCGCGGAAGCGGGTACTCGCGGACGACACGGGAAGTGGCGGTGTCGCCGGTGTCGCGGTCCTCGGCGTCCTGTGCGCTCTGCTCGTCGGCATCGCACCGATCGGCGGCGCGCTCGCCACCCGTCAGCAGCTGCAGGGGGCGGCCGACGCCGCGGCGCTCGCCGCAGCCGACACCGCGTCGGGCAGGGTGCCGGGCACACCCTGCGAGGTGGCAGCGGGCGTGGCGGCTGCCGACGGGGTCATGGTCAGCTCGTGCGAGGTCGACTCCGAGGGCGTGGCGACCGTGCGCGTCACGGCGACCGCACTCGGCCTCGGCGTTGCCGCGACTGCGCGCGCGGGTCCGCCGACCGCATTCGGCATCGAGATCGACGCGACCGCGCGCGGGTCCGCCGACCGCCCTCGGCCTCGGCCTCGACGCGACTGCGCGCGCGGGTCCGCCGACCGCACCGGCCTCGGTGTCGCCCCGACTGCGCGCGGGGCCGCCGACCGCGATCGGCGGTCAGCCGACGATGGCCTCCACGTAGCGGTAGTCGACCGCGCTCGGGCGCTCGGTCTCGCCGAACTCGAGGCCCGACGAGCGGCGGTACAGGTACTTCTTCGAGCCTGCGGCCACCGGGATGGTCAACTGCGGCTGCGGTTCGCCGGAGCCCGTGAAGTCGGTGCGGATCGTCTTACCCTCGAGCGGCCCGTCGGTGAACTTCGCCGTGTAGCTCTCCGTGCCGCGGGAATCGTCGGTCGTCGCCATTGTGCCCAGCTCCTCTCCATCGAGTGCCACGAGACGTGGTCACGACCATTGTCCCCCCTTACGCTGCAGGCGCAATGGGGGCCCTGATTAGGCTCACCCCGGGAGGGTATGTGTATGGTGTGCCTGACGACCAATCGTCTGACATATATATAAGGAGAACAGTTGTCCAGCCCGAGAAAGCTCGTCATCGTCGAGTCGCCGACGAAGGTGAAGTCGATCGCCCAGTACCTGGGTGACGGCTTCGACGTGATGGCATCGGTCGGGCACATCCGCGACCTCGTCGAACCCAAGAACCTGCCCGCCGAACTCAAGAAGGGCTCGCTCGGCAAGTTCTCCGTCGACGTCGAGAACAAGTTCGAGCCCTACTACGTGGTCTCCGACGCGAAGAAGAAGACCGTCGCCGAACTCAAGAAGGCACTCGCCGGCGCCGACGAGCTCTACCTCGCCACTGATGAAGACCGCGAAGGCGAAGCCATCGCGTGGCACCTGCTGCAGGTGCTGAAGCCGAAGGTGCCCGTGCACCGCATGGTCTTCCACGAGATCACCCGCGAGGCCATCGAGGCCGCCCGCGACAACACCCGGCAGATCGACGACGCCCTGGTCGACGCGCAGGAGACCCGGCGCATCCTCGACCGTCTCTACGGCTACGAGGTCAGCCCGGTGCTGTGGCGCAAGGTCGGCCCGGGTCTGTCGGCCGGCCGCGTGCAATCCGCCGCCACCCGCCTCGTGGTCGACCGCGAACGCGAGCGCCTGGCCTTCACCTCCGCGAACTACTGGGATCTCACCGCGCAGCTCGCTCCGAGCGCAGCGGCCCCCGAGACCGACGCGTTCGAGGCCCGCCTCGTGCGACTG
>BADC01000802.1 GCA_000333435.1 Corynebacterium-like bacterium B27
TTCCTCCAACCGTGGTCGGCGAGTGAACAGGTCTCGCAAGGGGGCCAAACCCGAGGAAGCGCGGGCGGTTCCATGATAATTTCGTAGGCGACACTATCCGGACCTCGTTTCCGGGGCGGAACGAGGCTGATTCGGCGTCGAAACGAGCGGCCCGATTTTGCATGCGCGCATCGCGCTCCCTCTTGGCGCTTCGCCGGCATCTGCCATGATGCGGTGAGACAGGGAGTGAGATCATGCAGGCACGCAGCACATTCGGAATCGTGATGGCGGCAGGGTTGCTGCTGCTGATCCTCGTTTCGGGGGCACTGGTCGGCTGCCCGCGCTATCTGGTCTACCAGCAGGAAATGG
>BADC01000801.1 GCA_000333435.1 Corynebacterium-like bacterium B27
CGTGCCGTTCCGGATCGCGTCCTCGAACGCCCGCATCTGGTAGATGAAGCTCGACGTCCGGCCGAGCTCCTCCACGCGGCTCGCGCCCTCGGTGAACACGAGCACGCGGTCGTCGGTGTGCACGTAGCTGAGGTTCGCCTGGTGCACCGTGCCCCGGGAGCCGACGACCGTGATCACGAAGTGCTGCGGCCCGATCAGGTTCATCTCGGCGATCGCGGTGCCGCCGTTCGGCAGCTCGTAGGTGAGCTCCGACCAGGAATCGAGGTCGGCGTGCGTGCCGTCGAGGTGACCCATCGTCGCCGTGCGCAACGTCGGCACGCCGCCGAGGTCGGCGGCGAGGGTGTGGATGACGTCGATGCAGTAGATGCCGAGGTCCATCATCGAGCCGCCCGCGAGCGGCCACGACCAGCGGATGTCCGACAGGTCGGGCACCGGCACGGTCATCACGGCGCGCACCTGCTGCACCTCGCCGATCTCGCCCGAGCGCACGATCTCCTGCAGCCGGCGGAACACCGGGTGGTAGCGGTAGTGCAGACCGTCGAACACGACGAGCTCCGGATGCGCCTGCGCGGCTTCGTGCATCCGCACCGCCTCACGGGCGTTGCTCACGAACGGCTTCTCGCCGAGCACGTGCTTGCCGGCGTCGATCGCGGCGAGGTTCCAGACCGTGTGCAGGCTGTTCGGCAACGGGTTGTACACCGCCTCCACCTCGGGGTCGGCGATCAGCGCGGCGTAGTCGTCGACCACCCGCTCGATGCCGTGTTCGTCGGCGTAGGCTTCGGCGCGCGCCCGGTCCCGGGCGGCGACCGCCACGATGCGGGCACCGATGTCGGCAGCCGGCGGAAACAGGGTCATCTCGTTGATGCGTGCGGCGCCGAGCACGCCGATCCGCAGTGGTTCCGTCGTCATGTCACACCATGGCGGCGACGAGCTCGACCTCGGAGGGCGGGTTCGCCGGGTCGATGTCGGTGGTCGTGCGGACCCGGCCGTCCTTCATCACCACGATGCGGTCGGCCAGCGCGAGGATCTCGGGCAAGTCGTCGCTGATCAGCAGCACCGACACCCCCTGCTCGGTCAGGTTCTCGATCAGCCGGTAGATCTCCGCCTTCGCGCCGACGTCGACCCCGTTGGTGGGGTTGTCGAGCACGAGCAGCTGCGAGCCGAGGGTCGTCCAGCGGGCGAGCAGCACCTTCTGCTGGTTGCCGCCGCTCAGACTGCTCATCGGGGCGTCGACACCGGGTGTCTTGATGCCGAGATCGGTGATGGCCTGCTTCGTGTTCGCGACCTCGCGGCGGGCGTTGAGAATCGGCGAGCCGATCGCGGCGCCCACCTCGGGCAGCGACAGGTTGTGCGCGACCGACATGCCGAGGACGATGCCGTCCTTGTGTCGTTCCGTCGGCACGTAGCCCAGACGTGCACGGATTCCCGCGCGGGAGCCGTTGCGCTCCGGCTCGTTGCCGTCGACGGCGATGCGCCCTTCGGCGCCCTTGCCGAGTTCGAAGACGGCGCGGCCGAACTCCGACTTGCCCGAGCCGACCACCCCGGCGATGCCGAGCACCTCGCCCGGCATCACGCTGAGCGAGACGTCGTCGAAGCCCTCGCCCGAGAACCCCTCGACCTCGAGCCGCGGCGTCTGCGAGTAGTCGACGTGGTGGCTCCGGTTGTAGGCCTCGGCCTTGCGGCCCACCATCAGCTCGTGGATGCGCGTCTCCGAGAGCGCGTGCGGGTCGTCCTGCACGCTCACCACTTCGCCGTCCTTCAGCACGACCATGCGGTCGCAGAGCTCGATGATCTCCTCGAGGCGGTGCGAGACGAAGACCTGGGCGGCGTTCGGCTGGATCTTTCGCACGAAGCCGAAGAAGAACTCGATCTGCTCGCGCGACAGGGCGCTGGTCGGCTCGTCGTAGAGGATGACCGGATGCTCGATGCCGAGCAGGCGTGCCTGTGCCAGCGAGCGCACGATCTCCACCACCTGACGCTCGGCGAACTTCAGCGAGCCGAGTTCCGCATCCGTTCGCAGGTCGATCGAGAGCTCGTCGAAGATGTCCTGGGTGAGCCGGGCCATCCGCTTGGCGTCGATGAAGCCGAAGCGGGTGAACTTCGCCTCCTGGGCGAGGAACACGTTGGCGGCGACCGAGAGGTTCGGCACCAGCGCCTGGTGCTGGAAGATGCGGAAGACGCCGCGCTGGGTCGCCTCCTGGTAGGTGCGGAAGTGCACCTCCTCGCCGCCGAGCAGGAGTTCACCCTCGTCTTGCTCGAGGGTGCCGCTGATCATGTTGAGCAGCGTCGACTTGCCGGCGCCGTTCTCGCCGACGAGGCCCAGCACCTCGCCCACCCGCGATTCGATCGAGACGGAGCGGACGGCGTGCACCGGCCCGAAGCTCTTCGTGAGATTGCGCGCCTCGAACAGAGGTGTGGTGCGCGTCGTGGTGTCAGTCACTGCCGCCCCTTACTTGATGACGCTGAGCTTCGAGCGGTCGAGGGTGAGCGCCACCGCGAGCACCACGACCGCGCCCTGCACGATCTGCTGCATGTACGGCTGCACGCCCAGGGTGTTGAGCCCCACGGTGAGCACGGTGATCACGAGCACACCGAGGATGGTGCGGTGGACGCCGCCCACACCACCGGTCAGGGCGGTACCGCCCATGACGACGGCGGCGATCGAGTCGAGGGTGAGACGGTCGCCCATGCCGGGCGTCGCGGCTCCCACGCGGGAGGCGAGGAGGATGCCGGCGGCGGCGGCCAGGGCGCCCGAGAGCACCAGCACCCAGAGCTTCATGCGGCGGATGGGGATGCCCGCCAGGCCGCTCACCGCCTCGGCGCCGCCGATGGCGAAGGTGTAGCGGCCGAACCGGGTCTTCTGACCGATGAACGAGAAGATGCCCCAGAGGATGAGCGCCCAGACGGCGATGAAGGGGAACTCGCCGAACAGCTTGCCCTGGGAGATCCAGGTGAAGCCCGGCTCGAAGATCTGCACGGGCCGGCCGTTGACGAACCAGAGGCCGACGCCGGTCACGGCGAGACTGACACCCAGTGTGGTCAAGAAGCTCGGCACCTTGACGATGGCGAACAGCACGCCGTTGACGAGGCCGACGAGGATGCCCACACCGAGCCCGCCGAGGATCGCCAGCGGCCAGTTGCCGCTCTGGGCGATGGTGGCGGCGACCAGGGCGGAGAGGGTCACGGTGGCGCCGACGGAGAGGTCGATGCTGCCCATCAGCACCACGAAGGTCATGCCGATGGCGACGACCAGGAGCACGGACGACTCACGGAGCACACCGATCAGGGTGCTGAATTGGAAGAAGCTCGGCGCGAGGATCGAGAAGACGATCACGAGCACGATGATCGCCGCGATCGGGAGGAGGATTCCGCCACCCCACTTGAGCGGCCTGGCCAGTGAATTCACGTTGGGACTCCATTGTGTGCGGAACGAAAGAGGGGCCCTGCCGGCCCGACGGGAGTCGGACCGGCAGGGTGGGGTCGATCAGTGGCGGGTCAGTTCTTCAGGAGCTTCCAGTGGTCGGCCCACTCCGCGTCGACGGTCGCCCGGTTCGGCAGCGCGTCGGCGTAGGCCTGGGGCAGCGTGAAGTTCGCGGGCTTGGGTTCGAGCATGCTCCACATCGCCTCCATGTCGATCGTGTTCACCGCGTTCTGCGGGTCCCAGTCGTCCGGGTAGGCGACGCGGCTCATCTTCACCCAGTCGTACGGGTCGTTGTCGCCCGTGTAGGTGTTGATGTAGTCGTCGACGTTGTCGGCGGTGACGAAGATGCCGCCCGTGTTGAGCATCCGGTTCAGCGGGTCGACCTTGGCGCCCTTGCAGTAGTCCAGCGCCTGCACGAAGCTGAAGCCCGCCTGGAACTGGGGGATGCCCGAGTAGCTGCCGAACATCTGGCCGGCCTTGATCAACTGCATGGTGCTGAGGTTGCCGTCGATGCCGGTGATGGGGGGCAGGTCGGCCGTCTCCACGCCCGCCTCGGTGAGGGCGTTCAGCGCGCCGATTCCGACGTCGTCGTTCTGGCCGAACACGGCGTCGATCTTGTCGGCGCCGAACTGCGTGATGATGCCGGCCATCGCCTGGCGGGCGGTGTCGCGGTCCCACTCGCCGGGTTGCTCGGCGATGACCTTGATGTCGGGGTACTCCTTGAGGGCGCGGTCGAAGCCGGCGTTGCGGAGCTGGTCGGGCGTCGCGCCGGGGTGGCCGGTGAGGTGCACCACGTTGCCCTTGCCGCCGATCTCGTCGAACAGGGCCTTGGCGACCGTGTAGGCGACCTCCTCCGAGTTCGGCGTGAGGTACGACACGTACTGGTCGCCGCTGTCGAAGGGCGAGGTCCAGGTGGGCTGCTCCCAGGTGTGACGAAGCAGACGCCGTTCTGCTCGGCG
>BADC01000800.1 GCA_000333435.1 Corynebacterium-like bacterium B27
CCCCCGACTGCGCTTCGCGCAGCGGGTAGGCTGAGAACGTGCGCGCGCCTACCGGGGAACAGTACTCGCTTCGCTTCGAGGGGGACGGGGCGGTGGTCACAGGGATCGTGACGCAGGTCGCCGCCGGCATTCGCGCTCTCGAGGTGGGTGGGATCGCACTCGTTGAGAGTTTTCCCGAGGCGTCTACTCCGCCCGGGGCCGCGGGGATCGTGCTCGTGCCGTGGCCGAATCGGGTTGCGGGTGGGGTGTGGGAACTTGCGGGGAAGACGCAACAGCTCGACATCACGGAGCCGAAGCAGGGCAACGCCATTCACGGGCTGTTGCGGTCGACGGGGTATCGGCTGATCGAACGGGAGCCGCATCGAGTGGTTCAAGGGGCGACCGTGTTTCCGCAGCACGGGTATCCGTTTTTGCTCGAGACCACGTTCGAGCATCGGCTCGAGGCTGACGGGATGACGGTGACGCACACGATTCTCAACGAGAGCGAGCAGGCTGCCCCGGTCGCCGTCGGCGCGCATCCGTATCTCCGCGTGGGGGACGTGCCGGTGGGGGAGCTGACGCTCACGATCGACGCGCGGACCCGGTTTCTCACCGACGAGAAGCAGATTCCCGTGTCCGAGGAGGAGGTGGCGGGCACCGACTTCGACCTCACGCAGGGGCGGCGGGTCGGGGGGCTTGCGATCGACCACGGGTTCGGCGGGGTCACGGTGGGGGCCGACGGATGCAGTGTGCAGCGCCTCGAGGCGCCCGACGGCCGCGCCGTGGAGCTCTGGGCCGACGAGAACTTCGGGTTCGTGCAGGTGTTCACGCCGACGAACTTCGCGGCGCCCGACGGGCCGCGGCAGGCCGTGGCCATCGAGCCCATGACCGCGCCGGCCAACGCGCTGAACTCGGGCCAGGGCCTGCGCTGGCTGCGGCCGGGGGAGCGCTGGGAGCTCAGCTGGGGCATCCGGTACCGCGCCGCCTGAGCGAGGCGCTGCGCCGGGAGCACCCCCGGCCGGCTCAGCGGTTGTGGCTGAGCGCGCCGATCGCCACGAACATGATGATCAGCGCGATCATCAGCACCACGCCCACCGCTCCCAGCACGATTCCCGCGATCGAGAGACCACGCCCCATGCCCATCCGGCGGGCCTTGCTGAGCCCGGCGATGCCGAAGCCCACGGCCAGCGCGCTCGGCAGGAAGAGCACGTTGAACCCGATCGAGACGATGCCGAAGACGAGCGCGGCGGTGGCGTAGCCGTTGCGGCTGTCGGCCGGGTCGACGGCGCGGGGCGCGAAGTCGTCGGTCCAGCGGTAGCCGTCCCACCAGCGCAGCACGTCGGGAGCCTCGGGTCG
>BADC01000799.1 GCA_000333435.1 Corynebacterium-like bacterium B27
CGATCCAGAACCCGGTCGCAGCCATCACGATGACGAGCACGAGGGTGAGCGCCGCCGCGAGCACGCAGAAGAGCGCGGTGGCGGCGATCAGCCGGCCGCCGGCGAGCGCGCTGCGATCGCCCTCCTCCGTCAGCATGCGGTGGTGGCCCAGGTAGCGGCGGTGCACCGCCCAGAGCAGCGCTCCGGCTGCCACGACGCCGGCCGCCCCGAGCACGACCGCCCAGCCGCCGAGCACCTCGGGCAGGATGCGCATGGCCACGAGCGACCCCACGAAGAGCGCGAGCGCCGTTCGACGCCAGGCCAGAGCCGTGCGCTCGGGCTGGAGCCCGGGGTCGAAGAGGCTCACACCAGCACTCCGATGAGCACGAGCAACCCGACCACGGCGACCACGATCGCGAGCGGCAACGCGAGCGGCGCACTCGGCAGCGGGTTGCCGAGGCGCAGCGCGCGTTCGGTGCGCGCCCAGCCGAACCAGCCCTGCAACGGTGTGAGGAGCCCGGCGACGATGAGGATGACGGATGCCGTGAGCCGGAGCCCGGGGTGGATGCCGAGCCCGAGGGCCTCCAGCGCCACGCCGCCCGCGAGCAGCGCCAGTCCGGTGCGGATCCAGGCCAGGAACGTCCGCTCGTTCGCGAGACTGAAACGCGCGTCGGGTTCCGAGCCCCGCGTGAAGACCGAGGCGGGGAAGCGGCGCCCCGAGCCCGGCTCCGAGCCGGTCATGCGGCCACCCCCGCCAGCGCCACCGTGCGGAACCCCGCGTTGCCCATCGACGAGTCGGGCGTGTTCTGCGAGCGCGCCGAGTTGCGGTACCGGTTGCAGTAGGAGATGTGGCAGAGGTAACTCCCGCCGCGCATCACGCGCACCTCGCCCTGATCCGGCCCCGTGGGGTTCTCGGCGGGCGACTCGCGGTAGTAGTGCGGTGAGTACCGGTCGGCGCACCATTCCCACACGTTGCCCACCGTCTGCCACAGTCCGTACCCGTTGGGTGCGAAGCTGCGCACCGGTGCCGTGGTGAGGTATCCGTCCTCCACCGTGTTCTCGCCCGGGAACACGCCCTGGAAGATGTTGGCCCGCCACCCGCCGGCGTCGACCTCGTCGTCGCCCCACGGGTACTTCGCGCCCACGAGTCCGCCGCGGGAGGCGTACTCCCACTCCGCTTCGGTGGGCAGGCGCCGCCCCGCCCAGGCGCAGTAGGCCTGGGCGTCGTTCCAGCTGACGTGCACGACCGGATGCTCGCCCAGCGCGTCGATCGTGGAACCGCGACCGCCCGGGTGCCGCCAGTCGGCTCCGCGCACCCCGTACCACCACGGCGTGCCGGGCGGCTGGCCCACGATGTCCTCGCGCGGGGCGTCGAGCGCGAGATGGAAGACGGCCGAGAATCCGAAGGTCTCCGCCTCGGTGGCGTAGCCAGTGGCGTCGGCGAAGCGGGCGAAGTCGTCGTTCGTGAACGTGGTGGCGTCGATGTTGAAGCCGTCGAGCCGCACCTCGTGCAGCGGCACCTCGCCGTCGGCGGGGTTGCGGTCACCGGAGGAGTCGCCCATGGTGAACGACCCGGCCCGGACATGGATCTGCTCCATCGAGTGTGCCGGTGGGGCCGCCGGCGCCGACGGCACCGCGTCGGGGGCCGTCCCGATCGTGAGGAAGGCCGATCGTCCCGGTGCGCCACACGTGCAGCCCGGTCCGCATCCCTCGGCGTCGCTCATACTCCTGCTCCTTCTGTCGCAACTTCCAGTATCGCGTTGTCGGAGCCGCCACGGCGCACGGCCACGATCGGGCTCGGGCCGATGCCGAGCCGCCACGCCCGCAGCCAGAGCGTCGCCCCCTCGGGCAGGTCGATCGGCCCGGTTGCGATGCGCCAGCCGATCGGCTCCGCGGGCTCACCGTTGATGCGCTGCTGCAGCGAGAGCTCCCGCTCGGTCTCGGGTGGCTCGGTGCTCCACCCGATCAACGCGCCCGGTGTCTCGCAGGTCAGGACGATCGCGGCGGACTCGTCGAGCGCGGCCGTCGGCGCCGCGGTGCGCGGCTCCACACCGTCCGGGCGCCACTGCTCGGCCAGGTCGTCCTCGGCGACGGCGCCCAGGTCGCCGGTGCGCTCGAGCCACTCGTCGAGTGCGCTGAGCAGCCTCGCCACGACCTCGGCATACCCCGGGTCGCCGGCCAGGTCGGTCGTCTCGTGCGGGTCGGCGGCGACGTCGTACAGCTCGATCTCGGGTTTGCACTCGCCGGTGACGCGGCGCTGCAGAGGGGTGAGCCGGTCGGGCCGCAGTCCCGCTGCGCGCTGCCGCGCCTCATCGTTCACCGCCGTGCGGAGGTCGTGCCAGGTGGGGAACCGTTCGGCGAAGTGCTGGTGCTGCAGGGGCGAGCGGTCCGGATGGCGATGACGGATGAGCCGGAAGCGCTCGTCGCGCACGGTGCGGGAGCTGTCGCGCTGCTCATCCATCCGGTCCCGGCCGCCGAACGCGTAGCGGCCCTGGCTCAGCGCGCGGCCGTCCGCGTCGAACAAGGGGGAGAACTGCAGATGCTCGGGCACCGGCACTCCGGCCATCGCGAGCATGGTCGGCCCGAGGTCGGCGAGGTGCACGACGTCGGTGCGCACCTGTCCGCCCGTGAGGCGCCCGGGCCAGCGCACGATCACCGGCACCCGGAGCCCGGCCTCGGTGGCGGCGCGCTTCATCCGCGGGAAGCCCGCGCCGTGGTCCGACCAGAACACGACGATCGTGTTCTCGGCCAGACCGTCGTCGTCGAGCTGCCCGAGCAGGTCGCCGACCCAGGCGTCCATCACCGAGATGAGGTCGTGGTACCGCGCCCAGGCGGTGCGGAACGCCTCCGTGTCGAGGTGGTAGGGCGGGATGGGGACGGTGGCGGGGTCGTGCCGCTGCGCATCCGGGAGCCCGGCGGTGACCCGGTCGAACTCCTCGTCGGAGAGGTAGAGCTGGCCCTCGTGCGTCGTCATGCCATGGAAGGTCGCGAAGAACGGCGTCTCGGGGTCGGGCCGGCCCCGCCAGTGGGCCGTAGGCGAGCACTCGTCGAAGGCGGTGCCCGGCAGATGCACCTGGAAGTCGGTGAACCAGTTGTTCGTGGCGTAGTACCCGGCCATCCGGAAGTACTCCGACAGCAGCCGCACCTCGGGTGGCGGCACCGCTTTCGTGCGCATCTGGTGCGTGCCGATGGAGGTCGGGAAGCAGCCCGTCAGCAGGGCCGATCGCGAGGGCGCGCACACCGGTGTCGTGGCGAACGCCTGATCGAACCGCACCCCCGCCGCGGCGAGGGCGTCGAGGTGGGGGGTGTGTGCCACCTCGGCGCCCGGCCACACCCCGGCGTAGGCGCCGAGGTCGGGGTTGATGTCGTGGGTGGAGATCCAGAGGATGTTGGGCCGCCCACCCGCCGACGGCCCGGTCATCGCGGTGTCGTCGGCACGACCGGGTTCATGCCGGGTGAGCGGGTGAAGCGGGCGAGCACGGTGAACCGCTCGTCGGTGACGGGCTGCTGGCCCGCCCAGGGCTCGTCGCCCACCGCGGCCTGCGCCTCGAGCATCCGCCGGGTGAGGTCGTCACGGATGCCGGCGTACTCGGGGTCGTCGTAGACGTTGCGCAGTTCGTGCGGGTCGGTCTCGAGGTCGAAGAGCTCCCATTCGGCCGGGTACTCGAAGAATCCGCTGCCGGGCAGGCCGTAGCCGGTGTTGTAGTAGTAGATGAGCTTGTACCGGCGGTCTCGGTAGCCGTAGTGCGCCGGCGCCTTGTGGAACCAGTCGTCGTTCTCCCAGTAGCGGTAGTACATGCCCTCCGCCGGGGGAGTGGACGGTTCGCCCGCTAGGTCGCCCCAGAAGCTGCGGCCCTGCATCCGCTCGTGCGGCTCGACCCCGGCCGCGTCGAGGATCGTGCGCGCGAAGTCGACGTTGGTCACGATTCCGTCGTGCACCGTGCCGGCGGGGATGGCGCGCGGATAGCTCATCACCAACGGCATGCGCAGCGACTCCTCGTACATGAAGCGCTTGTCGAACCAGCCGTGGTCGCCGAGGAAGAAGCCCTGGTCGGAAGAGTACATCAGGACGGTGTCGTCGAGGTCGCCGCGATCGCGGAGCCACTCGGTGAGCCGGCCCACGTTGTCGTCGACCGACGCGACGCAGCGCAGGTAGTCCTCCATGTAGCGCTGGTACTTCCAGAGCGCGAGCTCGTCGTAGCTCAGCCCCTCGGGCGGGTCGACCTTGAGGTCTTCGCTGTTGATGTAGTCGGCGATCGACATCAAGGCCCGGCGGGCGGAGGCGGAGCGCGTGCTCAGGTCGTCCCAGAACGTCCCCGGCACCGGGATCGGGTCGGAGTACATGTCCTTGTGCTTCTCATCCGGCTCCCACGGCCGGTGCGGAGCCTTGTGCCAGACCAGCAGGCACCACGGCTCGTCGCCGTCGAGACTCTCGACCCACTGCATGGCGAGGTCGGTGATGACATCCGTCGCGTAGCCGGGTTCGTTGCGGATGCCCGCGGCCGAGAGGAACCGCGGGTCGACGTACTCGCCCTGATTGATGAGCACGTCCCAGTAGTCGAAGTTCTTGGGGTTCGAGGGCTCCTCCTCGCCCATGTGCCACTTGCCGACGATGCCGGTGCGGTAGCCCGCCGCCTTCAGCTGCGAGATGAAGGTGGGTTGGGAGGCGTCGATCGGCGTCCAGAGGGTGGTGACACCGTTCACGTGGCTGTAGGTGCCGGTGAGGATGGAGGCCCGGCTGGGTGAGCAGAGCGAGTTGGTGACGAAGCAGTTGTCGAGCCGCACCCCGGCGTCGGCGATGGCGTCGATGTGGGGCGTCTCGTTGACGACCGACCCGTAGGCGCCGATCGAGTGCGCGGCATGGTCGTCGGTGAGCACGAAGACGATGTTGGGACGTCTCGGTGTGTCGGTCACGGGTTCTCCTTCAGGGTCGGGCGGATGCGATGCGGATGCGATGCGGATGCGGGGCGGACGCGCGGGGCGGCTGGCGTGCTCAGACGGCGCCGGTACGGCCCCGGGTGCGGGCGAAGTCGGCCGCGTCGACGACGGCGACCGGGATGCCGGCGGCGGCGGTCTCGACCTGCTCGGCGAGCGTGCGCACGACGTCGGCGTAGTCCGGGTCGTCGACCCGGTTCACGCGCTCGGCAGGGTCCCGCAGGGTGTCGGCGAAGAAGGGTGCGGCGTCGTCGGCCGCGACCTGCTCGCCGCCTCGGCGGGTGGTCGCGTCGAAGCGGTAGCGCACGGTGCGCGCGCAGACGCGCTGGGGCCAGCCGCGGCCGTCGCCCCAGGCGCCCTCGTCGCGATTCGGGAACGCCCGGCTGGACGGCTCCCCGTAGCCGATGGCCGAGAGCACCACCTCGGGTGCGGGGTCGGCGAAGAGATCCCGCCCGGTCATCCCGGCGGGCCGCGGGAGGCCGGCGAGGCCCAGTAGCGTCGCCGCGAGGTCTTCGCTCACGGCGAGGTCGCCGCGGCGCTCGCCGGCGCGCAGCACGCCCGGCCAGGAGACGATGAGGGGCACGCGGTGGCTCTCCGGCGCGAAGGTGTGCTTGGCCAGGATGCCGTGCTCGCCGAGCGACGCGCCGTGATCGGTGCCGAGCACCACGATGGTCGACTGCCGGAGGCCGGCCCGGTCGAGCGCCTCGAGGATGCGCCCGACCTGGTCGTCGAGCCAGGCGACGCAGCCGTGATACCGCCGGAACGAGAGCTGCAGCTCCTCGTCGCTGAGCTCGGCCCCCCGGGTGAGCCGGCCCCATTCGCGTTCGAACTCGTTCTGCGCGTCGCCGGGCTCCCGCGGCACGTCGAAGTGCACGTCGTCGTAGCGGCTCGCCCACGGCTCGGGCACCACCATGGGCTTGTGCGGCTGCACGAAGCTGGCACGGAGGAGGAAGGGGCCGTCGGCCGCCGTCAGGGCGGCGACCGTCGCATCCGTGATCGCCTCCGAGCCGGTCGCGATGCCCGCGGGGAGGACGGCGTCGTAGACGTGTCCGATGCCGGGCGATCGCCGGATCGGAACGCCGTGCTCGCCAGCGACGGCCAGGAGTTCCGGCATGCCCGACCCGGTGTGGTCGTCGATCTGCCAGGGCGAACGGCCGCCGGGGAGGTGCTCCTTGCCGTAGTTCGCCGTCGTCCAGCCGGCAGCGGCGAAGGTCTCGGGAAACATCTCGGGTGGCTCGAACCCCGCGGGCAGGTAGCCCTCGTTGTTGACCACCCCGCTCGCGAGCGGGCTCATTCCGGAGAGCATCGCGTGCCGGGCGGGAACGCAGACGGGTGACGACGCGTACGCGCGCTCGAAGAGCACGCCGCTCGCCGCCAGGGCATCGATGTTCGGCGTGCGCACCTCGGGGTGCACGTTGCCGTAGCACGAAAGGGCGTCGGCGCGCAGCTCGTCCGCCATGATCCAGAGCACATTCGGCCTGCCCTCGAGCATCTGTCATCGCCTCCTCGCGAAATTCGTACTTGCAAACCTACTATCTACTCACTAGGTTTTTGCAACAGCACCAGTCTCTCACCGATGAGGAGTGAACAACAACGATGTTGAAGTCCCGCAGATCCAGGTTGCTCGTCGGCGTCGCCGCCGGCGCCGCCGCCCTCGCCATGACGCTGACCGGATGCCAGTCAGCCGTCAACACCGCCGCCCAGGCGTCCGCCACGCCCGTCGACGGCGGGCGGCTGACCATCGCCCAGAGTTCGGATGCCCAGCCGAACAACGTGCTCTCGGGCCGTCTCGGCAACTTCTCCTGGGCCGCGAACGTCTTCGAGACGCTGACGGTGCTCGACGCCGACGGGAAGCCGCAGCCGCTGCTCGCGAAGGAATGGAAGCTGGCCGACGACGGGCTGTCGATCGACATCACCCTCCGCGATGACGTGACGTTCCACACCGGACGGACGATGACGGCCGATGACGTGAAGTACTCGTTCGAGACGGCCGCGACCTCCAGCTCGCAGACCTCGTACATCGCGAAGATGTTCTCGGGCATCGAGGTCACGAGCCCGACCGAGCTCACCATCACCTTCTCCCAGGCCATCCCGAACCTGTTCGATTTCTTCGAGCAGACCTTCATCCTCGACCAGGAGACCGCAGCCGGCCTGGCCGACGGTTCCCAGGTGGTCGGCACCGGTCCCTTCGTCTTCACGAACTGGACGCCGGGTTCCGAACTGACGCTCGACCGCTACGACGACTACTGGGGCGAGAAGCCGCACCTCGACGGCATCGACGTGGCGGTGATCACGGACAGCACCGCGATGCTGAACGCCGTGCGCAGCGGGCGCTCCGACGTCGCCATCGGCATGAACCCGCAAGACGTGAACTCCATCGGCGCGAGCAGCGGCTACACGATCGTGAACACCTCGGGCAGCGTCTACCCCCTCGGCATCGACACCACTCAGGCCCCGTTCGACACGGTCGAGGCCCGGCAGGCGCTGAACTACGCGATCGACCGCGACCGGATCGCGACCCAGGTCTTCGGTGAGGGCGCGACGCCCACCGACGTGTTCTGGGACGAGAGCTCGGTCGACTACCCCTCCGACCTCGACGACTACTACAGCTACGACCCCGACAAGGCGAAGCAGCTCCTCGAGGAGTCCGGCGCGGCGGGAGCCGCCGTGACGATCAACGTGATCAGCATCCCGGCGAACGCCAGCGTCGCCGAGATCGTGCGCAACAACCTCGAAGAGGTGGGCCTGACGCCCACCATCAACGCGGTCGACACGCAGACCTTCGGTCAGAACCAGATCGCCGGCGAGCTCGGGCAGGTCTTCATGCCACTGCACGGCCTCAACGGCCTGGCGCCGATCACGCTGATGAACACCCTGCCGTCGCTGCGCAAGGGCAACCCCTCGAAGTTCTGGACCGACGAGTACGAGCAGCTGCGCAACGACCTGCTCACCGCCGACGAGGCCGACTACGGCGACGCGCTGCACGCCCTGACGGAGTACATGCTCGAGCAGGCCTTCTCGACCAACATCGTGCGGGTCGACGGGCAGTTCGTGCAGGCCGACGCCGCGCAGGACCTGTCCTGGAGCACGAGGGCCTACCTCGATGCCTCGAAGGCGTTCGTCACCCAGTGATCCACCGGAGGGCGCCCGCCGGGGCGCCCTCCTCCCCAACCTCAGCGTGCGCGCGTGATCGCGCCCGCGCATCCGGAAGGACCGACATGACCACCCCCAACGTGCTGTTGGTGATCGCCGATCAGCACCGCCACGACTGGCTGGAAGGCGAGCCGGGCCTGCCCGTGCGCACGCCGAACATCCGGCGCCTGCAGGAGTCCGGCGTCACCTTCCGGCGGGCGACGACACCCTCGCCGCTGTGTGCACCGGCGCGGGCCTGCCTCGCCACCGGCCTCGACTACACCTCGACGCCGGTGCCCAACAACTTCCACGACCTCCCCGTCGAGAGCACGACCTACTACCGCACCCTGCGCGACGAGGGCGGGTACTTCGTGGCGGGGGTGGGCAAGTTCGACCTGCACAAGGCGACCTTCGACTGGAACCTCGACGGCTCGCGCCTGCTCGGCGAGTGGGGAATGTCCGACGGGATCGACAACGAGGGCAAGTTCGACTCCCTCTGGTCGACCCGCGACGGCCGCCCGCACGGGCCGTACATGAACCATCTCTACGAAGCCGGCCTGGCCGACGTGCACCGCGCCGACTTCGATCGCCGAAAGGATGCTCCCTACAGCGACGTGGCGCCGAGCCCGCTGCCCGAGGAGTCCTACCTCGACAACTGGATCGCGGCGAACGCCCACACGATGCTCGACCGTCGCCCGACGGATGCCCCGTGGCACCTCGTGGTCAATTTCGCCGGCCCCCACGACCCGATGGACGTCACCGACCGCATGCGCGACGACTGGGCGGATGTCTCCTTCCCGCCGCCGCACGCCCCGGGCGAGTTCGACGGCGACCACGACGAGGTGCGCCGCCGGTACGCCGCGATGATCGAGAACATCGATCGCCACCTCGGTTCGTTCCTCGACCGGTTGGAGGCCGAGGGCGAGCTGGCGAACACGGTCGTCATCTACACCAGCGACCACGGCGAGATGCTCGGCGACCACGGCACCTGGGGCAAGCAGATCGCCCTCGACCCGAGCATCCGCATCCCGCTCGTCGTCAGCGGACCCGTCGTGCGAACGGGCGGCGTGGTGAGCGACGCCCTGGTGTCGCTCGAAGACCTCGCCGCCACCATCCTCGACGCCGCGGGCGTCGCGGTGCCGGAGGCGATGACCGCCAGATCCGTGCTCGGCGTGCTCGACGGCCGCACCGACTCGCATCGCGAGTGGACGGTCTCGGGCCTCGACCGCTCAGAGCGCGAGATCGAGATGGCGGCCCGCCACTACGGCGCGAACGCGTGGGTGCTGCTTCGTCAGTGGCGCGCCCTCACCACCCCGACGCACAAGCTGGTCACGAGCCCCGACCTGCCTCGCCCCTACCTCGTCGACCTCGCCGAGGATCCGTTCGAGGAGCGGGACGCGTCGGAAGACCAGCCCGAGGTGGCCGCCCGGCTGCGCGCCCTCGTCGACGCGGCGGGCGGTGCCTGATGCTGCGGTTCCTGCTGCGCAAGCTCCCGTCCATCATCCTGGTGCTGTTCGCGACCTCCATCATCGCCTTCCTGCTGCCGCGGTTCGCCCCCGGCGACCCGGCCCAGACGATCGCCGGCTCCGACGCGTCGCCGGAGCAGGTCGAAGCCATCCGGGCGTCGCTCGGTCTCGACCAGCCCCTCGTCGTGCAGTACTTCACCTGGCTCGGCGGGGTGTTCCGGGGAAACCTCGGCGAGTCGTTCATCTTCAACCGCTCGGTCACCGACCTGATCGGGGCTCGCCTGGAGAGCACGATCGAGCTCGCGCTCCTCGCCGCGATCTTCCTCGTCATCATCGGGTTCACGCTGGGCATCCTCGGCGGCTCCGCGCAGTCGAAGGTCGCCCGCTTCGCCGTGGACACCACCAACACCCTGCTGCTGGCCACGCCGGCGTTCCTGGCGGGCCTCCTGCTCATCGTGCTCTTCGGCGTCACCTGGCGCATCCTGCCGGTGAGCGGCGAAGTGCCGCTGACGCAGAACCCCGAGATCGGCATCCAGTACCTGCTGCTGCCGGCCCTCGCGCTCGGCCTGTCCCAGGCCCCGTCGGTCGCCCGGCTCCTGCAGACGACGATGCGCACCACCCGGGGCGAGGAGTTCGTCGACCTCGCGCGTGCGAAGGGTGCTTCCGCCCGCCGGATCACCTTCCGCCACGTGCTCCGCACGAGCCTCGGCGCGGCCGTGGTGGCCATCGGCATCCGGGTCGGCGAGCTGTTCGGCGGTGCCATCATCATCGAGGCGATCTTCGCCCGCAACGGTCTCGGTCAACTGGCCGTGCAGGCCGTCAACTCGCGCGACTACCAGCTCGTGCAGATCCTCATCATGGGCGCTGTGCTCATCGCCGTGTTCGCTCAGCTGATCACCGAGATGATCCTCGCCGCCCTCGATCCCCGAGTCAGATTGGACGCCTGAGATGAGCGTCGACCGCAAAACCTCCCGAGTCCCGAGTCCGCCCCGCACCGAGGCGGTGAACCTGCAGCGCACCCGGCAGCGCCGGCTGACGCCCGGAGCGACCCTCCAGCGCTACCTGTCGGCCTTCCGCACCCCGCGCGGCATCATCGGCGCGGCGATCCTGATCGTGCTCGTCGTGCTCGCCGTGTCCGCCCCGCTGCTGTTCCCCGGCGGCTACGACCAGCAGACCCGGGACGCCTTCCTCGGCCCGAGCCTCGCGCACCCCTTCGGCACCGACGAACTCGGTCGCGACCTCCTCGTCAGGACCGTCTACGGCCTCCGCACCGACTTCTCGATCATCCTGGTGGCGGTGCCGCTCAGCATGATCATCGGCACCGCGCTGGGCCTCCTCGGAGCGCTGTCGCGGGTGGCCGGCACCGTCGTGCAACGCGTGCTCGACATCATCCTGGGCTTCCCCGGCGTGGTGCTGGGTGTCTGCATCGTGCTCATCATGGGCCCGGGCTGGGCGGCGCTCGTGGTGGCCATCACCATCAGCGGCCTGCCCTCGTTCGGCCGGCAGGCCCGCGCGGCCCTGATGGAGCAGATGCAACGCGAGTACGTCGTCGCCGCGCGCACCCTCGGCGTCGGCAAGGGCACCATCCTGTGGCGCCACATCCTGCCCAACGCGGTCGATCCCATCCTCGTCGGGGGCGCGATCTTCGTGGTCGTCGCGGTCTTCATCGAAGCCGGCCTCAGCATCATCGGCCTCGGCATCCAGCCGCCGGAGCCCTCGCTCGGGTCGCTCCTGAACGTCGGCATCCGCTTCATCGAGCAGTCGCCGATGTACATCCTCGGCCCGACACTGGTGCTCATCCTGCTGTCGATGTCGTTCAGCCTCCTCTCCGACGCGGAGGTCGGGCGGAACGTAGTTCGCGCCGTCGGCGAGCGGTCGCAGCTTGTTCACCACCACCCAGGGGCTCGTCGGGTCGTCGATCGAGAGCGCCGCCTTGTCGAAGGCGGGCGGAGTCGGTTCCGGGGTGAAGGTGGGGGGAGGGATGTCGGGAACGGTAGCAGACGGCGTGGGGGTGACGCTGGCCGAACGGGTCGCGGATGCGCCGTCTCGGGTCG
>BADC01000798.1 GCA_000333435.1 Corynebacterium-like bacterium B27
CGATGATCTGGCTGAGGATGACGTCGAGCTCCTCGGATGAGCGGGGCCTGCTGCCGAGGGCGCGCTGAGACCCGATGGAGGAGCGCCGCCGCGTCGTGTCCACCGGCCGCGGGTCGCGCAGCCGGGCGAGGGCGTGCAGATGGGCGCCGGCGGCTCGGCCGAGAAGCCGTTCGGCGGTCGCGGCCTCGAGCTCGGCGAGCTGACCCACGGTGCGGATGCCGAGCCCGTGCATCTTCTCGGCCGTCTTGGCGCCGACGCCCCACAGCCGTTCGACCGGGAGGGGCAGCAGGAACTCCTGCTCGCCGTCGGGCTCGACGACGAGCAGGCCGTCGGGTTTGCTGACCGCGCTGGCCACCTTGGCGAGGAACTTGGTGCGGGCGACGCCCACCGAGATCGCGAGCCCCACCTCGGCGCGCACCCGCTGGCGGAGGGTCGCGGCGATCTGTTCCGGCGAGCCCGCGAGCCGTCGCAGGCCTCCCACTTCCAGGAACGCCTCGTCGATCGACAGCCCCTCGACGAGCGGCGTGGTGTCGCGGAAGATGGCGAACACGTCTTTGCTGGCCGCGGAGTACGCCTCCATGCGCGGCGGCACCACCACCGCATCCGGGCACAACTCGCGCGCCTGCCGGCCGCCCATCGCGGTGCGCACGCCGCGGGCCTTCGCCTCGTAGCTCGCCGCGAGCACCACGCCGCCGCCCACGATGACGGGCCGGCCGCGCAGCGCCGGAGCGTCGCGCTGCTCCACCGACGCGAAGAACGCGTCGAGGTCGGCGTGCAGCACGGTCGCTTCGCCTCGCATCCGCCCTCCCGTGCTCGTCTCCCGCCGATCGTCCCACTCACCCCCGACATCGCCGCGCCCGGCCGAGGCTCGCTCAGGCGGTGCGTGCTCCGTTCAGCGCGTCGAGCCGATGGTCGAGTCGCTTCCCGACTCCTCGAGCGCCGCCAATCGAGCCGCGAGCTCGGAAGCGGCCGGTGGGAGCAGCGTGCTGAGCGGCGTCGTCCAGACGATCTCTGCCGCGGCGGCGCCGCAGTCCAGCACGGCACGGATTGTCGCGATCGCCTCGTCGCGCGACGCCACCCCGCTCAGGGCGGCGACCAGTGGGGTGAGACCGGTCGCGGCGGCGAGTTGAGCACGAAGCCGGTCGATCTCGAATTCGGTCTGGCGGCGGCGCTCGAGCGGGGAGTGCCGACGGGGTGCGACGCGATGTGCGGCGATCATGTCGTCGGTCAATTCAACGCTCAGCGGCTCCGCAGCCGAGAGACCGAGATCGACGAGCAAAGCACGGAGGTCGTACCTGCCGGGCGAGAGGCTATTCCAGGATGCCGGGTCGATGATGACGGGCACTCGGGCGTATTCGCCGGGGTCGAGAGGCACGCCGATCTCGCGGCCGACGCTCGCCCATCCGAACGAGAAGTCCGGGTTCCCGGGCGTGGTGAACACTCCCATCACCCGCTGCCCGTCGCCGTCCGGAACCCATCGTCGTTCGCCGGTGTTCACCACGTCGATGGAGAACAACGTGCCTACGGCAGGGTCGCGTGCAACGGCCGGCCAGCGCAGTTCGAGCCCCCTGCGCCGCTCCGCGCGACCCGGTCGCAGCCGCATCGGATCGGGGTGGACTCGGAGCACGGTCCGGCCATCGCCGTTCCGGTCGAGATGAGCGACCCGCCAGATCGTCGGATCGGCGGGGTTCGGCGCACCGAACAGCACCCCCGCGTCGTGCTGCACGAGAACGCGCCAGCCGGAGTCCGGTGCATCGGCCGCCGACCCCGTGTCGATCTCGCACTCCCGCTCGCGCGCCAGGTCGATGAGCGGCCGACCGGGTTCGCGCACGACTTCTCCATCGACCTCGGCGAGACCGATCTGGTACATCTGCAGCTGCTCCATCGTGCTGTCCTCCGGCATGTTCTCGGTGAGTCTGTTCTCGGCGGTTGCGTTCTGGGTGGGTCTGTTCTGGATAGGTCTGTTCTGGATTGGTCGGTTCTGCATGGTTGTGTTGTCGGTGGGTCTGTTCCCGACCGTTGTGCCTCCGACCGTTGTGCCTCCGACCGTTGTGCCTCCGACCGTTGTGCCTCCGACCGCTGTGCTTTCGCCCGGCATGCCCGTCCGGCGTGTCCCCGCCCAGCCTGCACCCGTCCGGCTCGTCGCGCTGGCGCATAGTCGACCCTCCCATATCGCTTCTGCTCTGCCGCCCCCAGCGGCTCAACTCGGCACCCCGGGAGCTCAGAACGGTGGGTCGGCGGGAAGGCTGGGGCGGGCGCGAGCGCGAGCGCCAGGGCGCGCTGGCACGTTGTCGAGAGCGCGGCCGGGGCGTGGTGCGGGAGTGTGATCGGGCGGTGCGGTGGCATGACGGGCGCCCGCGGGGGAGGTCCACACCAGTGAACGCGCTGGACCGGGCCGAACCCGCCACGCCGTCTGATGCTTCAGGGTGTGGTGGCGGCGACAGAGCGCCGAGAGGTTCTCGAGGCTCGTTTCGCCGGCGTGAGCCCAATCGCGGGTGTGGTCGAGGTCGCAGCGGTCGGCCCGGCGAATGCAACCGGGGAAGCGACAGGTCACGTCGTCGAGAACGACAGCGGTGCGCAGATCGGCGGGCACTTTGTAGCGCTCGCGGCCGACCGAGAGGCGCTGGCGCGTGACCGGATGGGTGAGGATGCGCAGCCACGAATCCGCGCCCGCCGCCAGACGCCGACTGGTCTCGTGATCGATCGGCCCGTAGCCCTGCAGCTCGGCGGGTTCGTCGGAGCGACCGAGGAGCGTCAGCGCCGGCACCGTGACCACGATGTTCGCCCGGATGCCGCGTGCGCGCGCCGCGGTGTCGCCGTCTCGGTGCAGGAGCAGTTCGGCGAGGCCATCGGCCCGGAGCTGAGCATGGGTGCGCGTCTCATCGGGTGCACGGAGCGACCGGGCGAGTTGATCGAGGGTGTCATCGATCGCGAACGCCGACACCGCAGGAAGGTGACACACCAGGGTGGCCATGCCGTCGCGTTCGTTCTCGACCCACACCGCGCGCTCGTCCCGCGCCTCGCGGTGGCGCCGGTCGATCGAGTCGGGGTGCATCCGTTCACGCACGACGCGCGCGTGGGCCGAGAGCTGCGCGCTCGTCTGCGACACCGCCCGGGCGAGTGCCACGACCTCGAACTCGCCCCGGACGGCTTCGGGCAACGACCGCGCCTGGCGAACCACCGCCCGTGCGTGCTGGTAGCTGATGTCGCCACGGCTCAGTGTCTCGAGGGTGAGCGGCAACGAACCGCACAGAACCTCGGCCTCATCGATACGCAATGCGGCTGCGCCCTCCGAGATGAGCAAGGTCGTGGCGACCTCGGCCACCAAGGAACGCCGGGCGAACTCGAGCGAGCCGCCTGGCAGTCGCGCCAGGCTGTCGGACTTGCGAGCAGCTGCCGCGAGCCGCCGTACCGACCTCGCCTCGAGGATGGCCTGCTGTCGTTGCAGCACGGCCACCGAATCAGCATCCGAACCGATGCCCCACAGCAGCGTCTCGCGAGCGTCGAAATGCACCTGAGGCACCACGTCTGCGGGCTCGACGACGTCGGTCGAAGAGGCGAAGGCGGGTGTGATGAGCATGACTCGATTATATCGAACATAGATTCGAATGTCGAGTCCCGAGCGGCTGGCAGATGGGGATTCGCTGGAAGCGACAGCAGTGTCGGATGCGCGGCGTATCGTTGCGTAGGTGATGCCACCCACCATCGAAACGGTCGGCGAACTCCGGGCTTCCGGGCACGTCGAGAAGTCCCTGCGCGCCGAGATCCGCGACAACCTGCTCAGTGCCCTCCGCGAGGGCCGCGACCCGTGGCCGGGGCTGCACGGCTTCGAATCGACGGTCATCCCCCAGCTCGAACGCGCCCTCATCGCCGGGCACGACGTTGTGCTGCTCGGCGAGCGCGGCCAGGGCAAGACGCGGTTGCTGCGCACCCTGAGCGGGCTGCTCGACGAATGGTCGCCGGTGATCGCCGGGTCGGAGCTCGGCGAGCATCCGTATTCCCCCATCACCAGCGTCAGCCGGCGCCGCGCGGCCGAACTCGGCGACGACCTCCCCATCGCGTGGCGCCACCGCGACGAACGGTACGTCGAGAAGCTCGCCACCCCCGACACCAGCGTCGCCGACCTCATCGGCGACGTCGACCCCATGAAGGTGGCGGAGGGCCGGAGCCTCGGCGACCCGGAGACCATCCACTTCGGCCTCATCCCGCGCTCCCACCGCGGCATCGTGGCCATCAACGAGTTGCCCGACCTGGCCGAACGCATCCAGGTCGCCATGCTCAACGTGATGGAGGAGCGCGACATCCAGATCCGCGGCTACGTGCTGCGGCTACCGCTCGACGTGCTCGTGGTCGCGAGCGCCAACCCCGAGGACTACACGAACCGCGGCCGCATCATCACCCCGCTGAAAGACCGGTTCGGCGCCGAGATCCGCACCCATTACCCCACCGAACTCGCCGACGAGGTGGCGGTCATCCGGCAGGAGGCCGAGCTCGTGGCCGAGGTGCCCGACTACCTGGTCGAGATCCTGGCCCGCTTCACCCGCGCGCTCCGCGAATCCAGCGCCGTCGACCAGCGGAGCGGCGTCAGCGCACGCTTCGCCATCGCGGGCGCCGAGACCATCGCGGCCGCGGCCATCCACCGCGCCACCCGGCAGGGTGAAGCCGAGGCTGTGGCACGCCCGGTCGACCTCGAGACGGCCGTCGACGTGCTCGGCGGCAAGATCGAGTTCGAGTCGGGGGAGGAGGGGCGCGAAGACGAGATCCTCGACCACCTGCTCCGCACCGCCACCGCCGAGACCGTGCGCTCCCACTTCCGCGGCATCGACTTCTCACTGCTGGTGGATGCGCTGGAGAGCGGCGTGATGGTCACGACCGGTGAACAGGTGGCCGCGCGCGACTTCCTCGCGGGGTTGCCGTCGCTCGGCGAGTCCGAGCTCTACGACGAGATCTGCGAGCGGCTCGGCGCGCGCAACGACGGCGAACGCGCCGGCGCGATCGAGCTCGCTCTCGAGGGCCTCTACCTCTCCCGCAAGATCAGCAAAGACAGCGCGGGCGGCGAGACGATCTATGGCTGAGCACACGTACCCGCGCGGCGGCGCGCTAGGCGGAGGTCGCTCCGGCACCAGATGCGCGCCGGAACGACGGATGCGCGGGGCGAACTCGGAGGCTGGCTCCGTCGTTCCCGACATCCGGCCCGTTTCTCCGTCGTTCCGGTCTCGCGCGGCCGGCACGCACGGCGGCGGGGGCGGCAGGGCCGGCACGCACGGCGGCGGGGGCGATCGTGGCTAGGGCGAACCGGCGGCTCACGCGCGGCTCCCGGTACGGCAAGTACGTGGACGGGCCCGATCCGCTCGCCCCGCCGATCGACCTCACCGAGGCACTCGACGCCATCGGCGAAGACGTGATGGCGGGCTACTCGCCCGAGCAGGCGCTCCGCGAGTTCCTGCGCCGAGGCGGGCGTGACCAGGACGGTCTCGACGACCTCGCCGGGCGGGTGGCCGAGCGCCGGCGCGAACTCACGCAGAAGCACAACCTCGACGGCACCCTACGCGAGGTGAAGCAGTTGCTCGACCGCGCGGTGCTCGCCGAGCGCAAGCAGCTCGCCCGCGATGCCCTCATGGACGAGGGCGACCGCGCCCTCGCCCAGATGCAGCTCGACAACCTCCCCGCGTCGCCGGCGGCCGCCGTGAGCGAGCTGAACGGCTACGACTGGCAGAGCAGCGAGGCGCGCGCCGACTTCGAGAAGATCAAAGACCTCCTCGGGCGCGAGATGCTCGACCAGCGGTTCGCGGGCCTCAAGAACGCGCTCGAGAACGCCACCGACGCCGATCGGGCCGCCGTCACCGAGATGATGCGCGACCTCAACACCCTGCTCGAGGCGCACAAGCGCGGCGACGACACGCAGGAGCAGTTCGACGAGTTCATGGCGAAGCACGGCGACTACTTCCCCGAGAACCCGTCGACCATCGACGAACTGCTCGACACCCTCGCCCAGCGCGCAGCGGCGGCGCAGCGGATGCGCAACTCCATGACCCAGGAACAGCGCGACGAACTCGACGCGCTCGCCCAGCAGGCGTTCGGGTCGCCCGAGCTCATGCAGACGCTCGCCGAACTCGATGGCAACCTGCGCGAGCTCCGGCCGGGCGAGAACTGGGGCGGGTCGGAGCGCCTCGACGGCGAGGAGGGTCTCGGGCTCGGTGACGGCACGGGCGTCTTCCAAGACCTGGCCGACCTCGATCAGCTCGCCGAGCAGCTCTCCCAGTCCTACGACGGGTCGCGCATGGACGACCTCGACCTCGATGCCCTGGCCCGGCAACTCGGGCCCGAGGCCGCGGTGGATGCCCGAACACTGCAGCAACTCGAGAAGGCCCTGCGCGACTCGGGAACGATGAAGCGCGGCTCCGACGGGCAGCTCAAGATGACCCCGAAGGCCATGCGCCAGCTCGGCAAGGCACTGCTCCGCGACGTCGCCGAGCGGATGTCGGGCCGCCAGGGCGCCCGTGAGCTGCGGCAGGCGGGTGCTGCCGGCGATCTGTCGGGGGCCACCCGTGAGTGGGCTTTCGGCGACACGGAGCCGTGGGACGTGACGCGCACGATCACGAACGCCGTGACGCGGAGTGCGGGGGAGCGCGGCGCGTTCGGGCCGGTGCAGATCCGCATCGGCGACGTCGAGGTGCAGGAGACCGAGGCGCGCACCCAGGCGGCGGTCGCCCTGCTGGTCGACACCTCTTTCTCGATGGCGATGGACGGCCGGTGGGTGCCGATGAAGCGCACGGCGCTGGCCCTGCACACGCTCATCACCAGCCGGTTCCGCGGCGACGACCTGCAGCTCATCGGCTTCGGCCGGCACGCCGAGGTGATGGACATCGAGCAGCTCACAGCGCTCGAGGCCAAGTGGGACAAGGGCACCAACCTGCACCACGCCCTGCTGCTGGCGAACCGGCACTTCCGCAAGCATCCGAATGCCCAGCCGGTGCTGCTCATCGTCACCGACGGCGAACCCACCTCGCATCTCGAACCGAACGGGGAGATCGCGTTCAGCTACCCGCCGCATCCGGTCACCGTGGCCTACGCGGTGCGTGAACTCGACAATTCGATGCGACTCGGGGCGAAGACGACGTTCTTCCGGCTCGGTGACGACCCGGGGCTGGCGCGCTTCATCGCGTCGATGGCCAAGCGGGTGGGCGGCACCATGGTGTCGCCCGAGCTCGATGACCTGGGCGCGGCGGTGGTGGGTTCCTACCTCGGTTCGCGGCGCGGCGACGACCCGTTCGGCGCGCCGGGATCGTTCGACGACATGTTCGGGCGCGGCTGGGGGCGCTGGGCCGGCTGAGCCCGGCCACGAAACCGCGGCGGCCGACGAGCCCGCGACGACCGAGCAGGCCGAGCCGACCGAGCCGATCGAGCCGGCCGAGCAGGCCTCAGACGATCGTCGCGATCGAGAACCCGGTCGCAGCCATCACGATGACGAGCACGAGGGTGAGCGCCGCCGCGAGCACGCAGAAGAGCGCGGTGGCGGCGATCAGCCGGCCGCCGGCGAGCGCGCTGCGATCGCCCTCCTCCGTCAGCATGCGGTGGTGGCCCAGGTAGCGGCGGTGCACCGCCCAGAGCAGCGCTCCGGCTGCCACGACGCCGGCCGCCCCGAGCACGACCGCCCAGCCGCCGCCTTCGACACGTTCGGCCTGCACCGCGTGATCGCCCGCCTCGATGCGCGCAACGAGGCATCCGGTCGGCTGCTCCGCCGGCTCGGGATGCGTCAGGAGGCCCACTTCGTGCAGGACGAGTTCTTCAAGGGCGAGTGGACCGACACCCTGGTCTTCGCCCTCCTCGCCGAGGAGTGGGCCGGGCCTGACGCGCGCTGAACATATTCCAGGGGCGCTTTGGAAGCGCGAACTAAGATGACCGGATGAGTTCCGCCCCCGGTTCACGCCGCACTTCCCT
>BADC01000797.1 GCA_000333435.1 Corynebacterium-like bacterium B27
GCCGAGCTGGTCGACGCCGCCGTTGCAGCCGCCCGCGAGGGTGCGCAGCGCTACCGCGACCGGAGCCACGCGCTCGGCGCGGCGACGGTGGAGCTGCTGCCCGACGGCGCGCGCATCCTGACCCACTGCTGGATGGACACCTACCTCATCGAGCTCGTGCGCGCCGCGCGCGAAGCGGGCAAGAGCTTCGAGTGGGTGGCCACCGAGACCCGGCCCTACCTGCAGGGGGCGCGGCTCACCGCGCACACTCTGGCCGAGTTCGGTGAGCGGGTCACCCTCATCACCGACGGGATGGGCGCGGCCGCGCTGGCGCCGGGCTCCTCGATCGGGCCGATCGATGCCCTGGTGACGGCCGCCGACCGCGTGTCGCTCGACGGCAGCGTGGTGAACAAGGTCGGCACGCTCGGGCTCGCCGTCGCCGCCTCGGCCTTCGACGTGCCGTTCTACGCGCTGGTGCAGGCCCCCGACCCCGAGGCGCCGACCGCCGCCGACATCGTGGTGGAGGAGCGCGACCCCGCCGAGGTGCTGCAGACGCTCGGGCGGCGCACCGCGTCGCAGCTCGTCACGAACGCCTGGTACCCCGCGTTCGACGTCACCCCGCCCCGCTTCGTGACCCGCATCGTGACCGACCGCGGGGCGTTCGCGCCCGAGCGGGTGGGTGAGTACTGGGCATGACCACGGCCCGCGACTACGCCCTGCTCGTCACGGGCGACGACGTCACCGCCTACCTCGCCGAACGCGGTCTGCTCGGCCGGCTCGCCGCATCCGCCGATCAGGTCACGGTCGAGGAGGTGACCGCGGGCAACATGAACCGCGTCTTCGTGGCGCGTGGCCCGCTCGGCAGCCTCGCCGTGAAGCAGGCGCCGCCGTGGGTGCAGGTGGTGGGGCCGGAGTGGCCGGTCGACCCGTCGCGCATCGCGTCGGAGGCCCGCACCTACGAGCGGCTGGCGGCGCGGGTGCCGGAGTCGATCCCGGCGATCGTGGAGTTCGATGCGGCGCGCTTCGTGCTCGTGATGGAAGACCTGTCCGACCTCGACGTGCTGCGTGACGCGCTGGTGACGGAGGTGGAGCAGGCTGCGGCCCGTGGTGGCAGCGACGGTGACGGCGACGCCACCACCGACGCCGTACCGGGGCTCGACTTCGTGGCACTCGGCCGGGTCGTGGGCCGCTTCGTGGGGTCGCTCGCGGCAGCCACCTCGGTGCAGGCGCTCGGCCGGGTGGAGCACGAACGGCTGGTCGAGGTGGCGGCGAACCCGGAGCTCTGCCGCATGACCCTCGACGTGGTGCTCGACGAGCCCTACCGCGAGCACGACCACAACCACTGGCACCCCGCACTCGACGAGCGCGTGCGCGCACTCTACGGCGACGTGGCCGTGCAGACGGCGGTGGCGGGCATCCGTGATGTCTTCGAGAACCGGCACGAGGCCCTGCTGCACGGCGACCTGCACACCGGCTCGGTCATGGTGGGGCGGCGCGACGGCGCGCAGGTGGTGAAGGTGTTCGACCCCGAGTTCAGCTTCGTCGGCCCGATCGGGCTCGATCTCGGGTTGTTCTGGGCGAACCTCGAGCTCGCGGCGATCGCGGCGGCGGAGGCCGGGCAGCCCGCGCTCGCCGAAGCCCGACGGTCGGCCATTCCAGCGAGCTGGGCGGCGTTCGTGGCCGAGTGGCCGGCCGGCGCCGAGGCGTCGCTCGCCGGCATCGAGCAGGATGCGTGGCGGTTCGCCGGCGTGGAGCAGATGCGGCGGGCGGTCGGGTTCTCGCACGCGGCCGACATCGAATCGCTGCCCGACCCCGCCCGAGCCGCCGCTTCGGTGCGCCTGTTCGACGCCGCCCGCCACCACATCCTCACGGGAACGGCGCTGCCGGCGCCCTCCGCCGAGACCGAAACCATTCCGTCAGCCACCCCGCCCGTCACCTCCAGGAGCGCACCGTGACCGAATCACTCACCCCCGAGCCGCACCCGACGCCGGATCCGCTCACCGTCGCCGCCCGCGCGCTGGTCGTCGACATCGAGGGCACCACGAGCGCGGCCGGGTTCATCCTGGGCGACCTCTACGACTACGCCCGCCCCCGGCTGGCGGCCTGGATCGACGACCACGCAGCCGACCCGGCCATCGCCGAGGCCCGCCGGCAGGTGATCGCCGACGCCGACCTGCCGGGGGATGCGACCACCGACGCGATCGTCGCCGTGCTGCACGAGTGGATGGAACGCGACGTCAAGGCCACGCCGCTCAAGACCATCCAGGGCCAGATCTGGGCCGAGGGCTTCGAGAAGGCCGAGATCTCGTCGCACTTCTTCGACGACGTCATCCCGAAGCTGCGCGCCTGGCACGAGCACGGGGTGGCGCTCGCGGTGTTCTCGTCGGGCTCGGTCGCCTCGCAGGTGCCGTGGTTCCAGCACTCACCCGACGGCGACCTCACCCCGCTCATCTCCGGCTTCTTCGACACGGTGAGTGCCGGCCCGAAGAAGGAGGCCGCCTCCTACGACGCCATCGCCGGAGCTCTCGGCTACGCCGCCGCCGAGCTGGTGTTCTTCACCGACAACCCCGGCGAGGTCGCCGCCGCGCGTGCCGCCGGCTGGCAGGTCGTCGCGTTCTCGCGCGCGGGGGAGCCGTTCTTCGAAGCGGACTTCGACGGCGCGATGGTCGTGGCATCGTTCGACGACGTCGAGATCGTGCTGCCGTGAGCGCTGCGGCCGCCGGGCCCGCGCACGTGTTCGGCGCGGGCGTGGTCGACGAGGCAGCGCTCGGTGCCGCGGGCACCGCCCTGGCCGCCGAGTCGGCGCGGTTCGCCGCCCGGGGCTGGATGCCGGGCACGGCGGGCAATCTGTCGGTGACCCTGACGCGCGATCCGCTGCGGATCGCGGTCACCGCATCCGGTCTCGACAAGGGCGAACTCACGGCCACCGACATCGTGCTGGTCGACGAGCGTGGCGACGGGGTGACGGATGCGGCCGGCACCGACCTCACCCGCACGCTCGGCCTGGCCACGCGGCCGTCGGCCGAGGCGGGGCTGCACGCCCGCATCGCCGCGGTCACCGGTGCGGGGGCGGGCATCCACGTGCACGCGCTGGCGGCGGTGCGCGCCGGGCACCGCTGGCCCGCCGGGGTCGAACTGCGCGACCTCGAGATGCTGAAAGGCATCGGGCACAGCGCGCATGGCGAGCGGGTGGTGATCCCGGTGGTGCAGAACCACCAGGACATGCGGGTGCTGGGCGACGACTTCGAGCGGGTCTACCGGCGGCCGGCCGACTCGACCGCCGAGGTTCCGGCCCTCATCGTCGCCGATCACGGCATCTACGCCTGGGGGGCCGACCTGCGTCAGGCGCGCTGGCATCTCGAGCTCACCGAGGCGCTGCTGCAGATCGCGCTCAGCCGGGCCTGACCGCCCCGAACGTCGCGAACCCGCTCAGCGTCGCGAACCCGCCCCGAACGTCGCGAATCCGCTCAGCGTCGCGTACCGAGATCGCGGGCGGTGGCGACCGCGATCGCATCCTCCCGGGTGCGCACGCCGAGCTTGCGGTAGAGACTCCGCAGCTGGGACTTCACGGTGTTGGGCGACACGCTCAGGGCCTCCGCGATCTCGGCCACCGAGCCGTTGCGCAGCAGTTCGCCGAGCACCACCTGCTCACGTTCGGTGAGGGCGGGGAGCGGCTGCTGGTCGGGGATGACGGCCCGCAGCCCCGCTCGCCGGGCGACCGCCTGCGATTCCGGCCGCTCCGACCGCCGAGCGAACTCCTGGATGGCCGCGAGGTCACCGGCGGTGACCAGCACGAGCGGNAAGGCGAGGTCGTGCTCGGCCAGCATCATGAGCGTGGCGTCGCCGATCTCGCGCGCTTCGCGTGGGCGGCCGGCCCGCAGCAGAGCCGCGAGGCGGATCACCTCCACTCGGGCGCTCAGCCGGATCGAGAGCGGCTCCCGGGCCGCCAGCACCGAGAGGCGGAGCGCTCCGGTGTGGTCGCCGCGGGTGAGGGCGATGCGGGCCTGGCCGACGAGTGCGGCGGCGCTGCGGCGCGGTGCCCCGGCGAGGGTGCGCGCCGCGGCATCCGAGTCGCCGGCGGCCAGCTGCAGTACCGAACGGGTGAGCGCGAGGCGTTGGAGCGTCTGGGAGCTCGCCGCCGACCGCCGGCGGTGCGCGCGGATGCTCGCATCCAGTCGGGCCAGTGCGGGCACCGGGCTGCCGCGCAGCACCGCGATCATGGCGTCGACGTGGTCGATCAGCGGCCAGTGCTCGATGGTCTCCCGGTGCCGGTCGAGGGTGCGGATGTGCCGCTCCGCCGCATCCGCGTCGCCGTGCTCGAGGGCGATCATGGCCTCGGCGATCTGGTAGAGACTGCCGGCGTAGCCGTCGATCCAGCGCGGCGGCCACGCGCGTGAGCGGGCTTCGCGGCACACGGTCTCGGCCGCGGCGACGTCGCCCGTGATCGCGAGCGTGCCGGCGAGCAGGGCGAGGGCGGTCAGCGCCGACGGCCGCTGCAGCGCGTCACCGGCGGCCACACCGGCGCGGAAGCAGGTGAGCGCCTCGTCGGTGCGCCCGGTGTAGAGGAAGGTGGTGCCGATGTGCGCCCACAGCACGGGTTCGAGGCGGCCGAGTTCGTCGTGCTCGGCCGGCGCCATGTGCTGCAGGATGTCGAAGGCATCGAGCGCCGCCTCATCGGCTCCCGTGAACCGGCCGATCACCCGCAGCGACGCGCTCTCCATCGTGCGCAGCAGCGCCCGGTCGGGAGCGCTGGCACCTGCGCGCTGGGCGCGTGCGGAGAGGATGGCGAGCCCGAACAGCTGCACCGCCCGAGCCCGGTGGAGACCCGACGCGTTGAAGTTGAGCGCCAGCAGCATGGTGATGAGCGGATGGCGGCGCAGCGTGAGCAACGACGTCGTGGCGAACAGTTCGCGAGTCTGCGCCGCGTGGCTGGCCAGCAGTTGCAGCCAGGACTGCCGCACCACGTCGCTGGCGAAGCCGAGATCGTCGAGCTCGACCGCGATGGCCAGCGCCGTGAACGGCCGGTCGTTGGCCAGCGACCAGCCGGCGACCTTCCGCACCAGCGCGTCGACCTCGCCGGGTTCGGTGCGGCGGAGATCCCGGCGGAAGAGCTCGCGCACGAGCGTGGGTAGGGAATCGC
>BADC01000796.1 GCA_000333435.1 Corynebacterium-like bacterium B27
ATCGAGACCGCCTCGGCCCGCTCGTCGTGCGTGCCGGCCGCGACCGGCGCGGCGGCACCGCAACCGTGCTGGTGCACGGCGCCGCCGGCTCGTGGTCGACCTGGACTCCGCTGCTGCAGGCCGCCCAGGCCCGCCGGCTCGACCTGCCCGACCTCGTACTGGTCGACCTGCCCGGCTGGGGCGGGTCACCGCTCCCCGACCGGCCGCTCCACAACGGTCGCGACTCCCGCACGGTCGACGCCTACGCCGGCGCGGTGACGGATGCCGTGCGGGCCCTCGGCTACCTCCAGTGGCACCTCGTGGGCCACTCGCTCGGCGGCTTCCTCGCGCTGCACCTCGCCTCGGTCGAGCCGGTGCGCACCCGCTCGGTCGGGCTGGTGTCGCCGACGACCTTCTCGGTGCAGGAGTGCGCCGCGCATCCGCTTCGCCGTTTCCGGGTGCTGCCGGGTTACGCGGCGCTGCTGGCGGTGATGAGCGCACTGGCGCCCCTCGGGCGAGCCGCCACGGTGCTCCTCGGCGGCCTGCGACGGCTGCGGCTGCTCCGGCTGGTCGCCGCGCCGTTGTTCGCGCAGCCTGCCCGAGTGCCCGAGAGCGTGATCGACGCCCTTGCGGCGGAGGTGCGGCCGGAGTCGTTCGTGGTCGCGTCGCGCCAGGCGGCGTCGTACGACATCGCGGCGCACTGGCCGACGATCGGGTGCCCCGTGCACTCGGTGCGCGGCGACCACGACGTGTTCGTGACCCCCGGCGACGACCGGATGCTCACCGCGACCATCGCCCATGCGACGACGACGGTGCTGCCCGGCACCGGGCACTTCGCTCACATCGAGGCGCCCGATGCGGTGCTCGATGCGCTGGCCGATTCGTTCTCGCCCCGCTCGTAGACCTGCTCGGCCGGCCCGACGACGAGCGGGTCGGGGGTTCCGACGATCTCGGCGTCGCGCTCCGTGTAGGGGAACAGGCTCAACACGTGGCGCATCGCTTCGAGCCGGGCGCGCTTCTTGTCGTTGCTCTTCACCACGGTCCAGGGCGCCTCGGGCGTGTCGGTGGCGGCGAACATCGCCTCCTTCGCCACGGTGTACGAGTCCCATTTGTCGAGCGACGCGATGTCCATCGGGCTGAGCTTCCACTGCCGCACCGGGTCGACCTGCCGGATGGCGAAGCGGGTGAGCTGCTCGCTCTTGGAGACCGAGAACCAGAACTTCACCACGTCGATGCCGTCG
>BADC01000795.1 GCA_000333435.1 Corynebacterium-like bacterium B27
CACGGTGATCCCGCCGAGCACACCCTTCGCATCCTCGACGCAACGGGTTTCGTTTGCGGGCACGTAGGCGACCTGCAGCCCGAGCAGGGCCGAGGCGTAGCCGTAGACGCAGATCTGGTGCGTTCCAGGGGTGGCCGGGATGACTCGGTCGTACCCGTGCAGATTGCCGGTGTTCGGGTAGAGGCCCGGGGTCCAGTTCAGCTGCTTGTCGACCTTGTAGGCGCTGCCCGACCCGTCGACGTTCACCCAGATGTAGGTGGGAGCCGACGACGCCGTGTTCAGCGACCAGCCGGAGATGTGGACGCCACCGACCACGCCCTCGGCCACGTCGAGGTAGCCCATGGCCGTGGTGTTCGGAACGGTGACGGTCTTGCAGCCGAGGTCGGTTCCGCTCGCCTTCGCGACGCACACCGTGTGCTTGCCGGGCGAGGCCCCGACGATCTGGTTGAAGCCGTGGTTCACGCCGAGGCTCGGGTAGAGCGCGGGGATCCAGTCGAGCCGCACATCCGCCTTCGCGCTGGTGGTCTGACCGTCGACCGAGATGGTCACCGAGACCGGAGTGCTGGTGGACGGGTCGACCGCCCACCCGGTGACCTGGATGCCCGATTCTTCTCGCTTCCGGCGGCATCGGGATGCCCGCGTTGCAGGCCATGCTGTCCAGGCAGGTAGATGACGACCATCAGGGACAGCTTCAAGGATCGCTCGCGGCTCTTACCAGCCTAACTTCGATCATTGGACCGCTGATCGTCACGGCGATTTATGCCGCCTCGGCGAGCACATGGAACGGGTTGGCATGGATTGTAGGCGCCGCCCTATACCTTGTCTGCCTCCCCGCGTTGCGTCGCGGTGCATGGAGCCGGGCCACCTCGACCTGAATGGAAGCCGGCGGCACCTCGCTAACGGATT